>NZ_LOWC01000086.1:0-3410 GCF_001522845.1 Burkholderia sp. BDU5
CGACCGTGACGATCCCGCCGAGCGGCACGATCACCGTCACGGCGACGTGCGCGACGATCGGCGACGTGTCCGCTCGCGCGGGCACGATCAACCAGATCGCGACGCCGGCGTTAGGTTGGCAGACGGTGACGAACCCAGCGGACGCGGCTGCGGGCGCGCCCGTCGAAGCCGACGCCGCGCTCCGCCAGCGCCAGACGGTTTCGACGGCGCTCCCGTCATTGACGGTTCTCGACGGGATCATTGGCGCGGTGGCGAACGTCGCGGGCGTCACGCGGTATGTCGCCTACGAAAACGACACCAGCGCGACGGACGCGAATGGCATCCCGTCGCACTCGATCTCGCTCGTGGTCGAGGGCGGAGACGCGACGGCGATCGCCAACGCCATCGCGTCGAAGAAGACGCCAGGCGCCGGCACCTACGGCACGACGGCGATCGTCGTCACGGACATCTACGGCCGTCCGATCACGATTCGCTTCTTCCGTCCGACGGCGGCGCCAATTACGGCCACCGTCACGCTCAAGGCGCTCGCGGGGTACACGACCCAGACCGGGCAGCAGATCCAGCAGGCAGTGTCGGACTACGTGAACGGCGTGCAGATCGGCGGCGGCCTGTCCGGCAGCGTAGAGTGGGGCGATGCGCTTACCGCGGCGAACGGCGTCGGCGGCGGCGTGACGTTCAAGTTGTCCGGGCTGACGCTGAGCGGGGCGCGCGGCGCGGGTACGCCCGACTACGGGTTGCAGTTCAACGAAGCGGCGTCCTGCACGCCCGCCAGCGTGACTCTGGTGGTGACCTGATGCCTGACCTGAACGATTACACCTCGCTGATCACATCGGAGCACCGCGACAAGCCGCGATTCGCGGCGACCGTGGCCGCCGTCGTGCAGCCGCTCGTCGACCAGATGAATTTGCTCGCGAGCATGCCCGGCAAGTTCGACCTGGACGTCGCCGTCGGCGATCAGCTGGACGCGGTCGGCCAGTGGGTGGGCGTGTCGCGGCGCATCCGCACGCCGCTGACCGGGATCTACTTTTCGTTCGACATCGCGGGGCTCGGCTTTGATCAGGGGATCTGGAAAGGCCCGTTCGATCCCGACACCGGACTGACCGTCCTAGACGACGACACGTACCGGCTGGTCATCCGCGCCAAGATCGGCGCGAACCACTGGGACGGAACGCTCGCATCGAGCGCGGCAATCCTGAACAGCATCTTCGGCTCGGGCACGCACGTGTTCATCGAGGACCACCAGGACATGTCGATGACGATCGGGATCTCCGGAAAGGTTCCGTCCGCAGTGTTCCTCGCGCTGCTCGCAGGCGGCTACATCCCGCTGAAGCCCGAAGGCGTGCACGTCAACTACACGATCGTCACGACCGTCGACGGCGCACCGCTGTTCGGCTTCGACATGGAGAACGCATACGTCTCGGGCTTCGATGTCGGGGCGTGGGGACGTCCGACATAACCCTCTTTCAGTTTCGAAACGAGCCGCCTTCGGGCGGCACTTTTTAATGCATGGAGCATTGATGGGTACGAGTGATTTCAAGGCATTTGCAGCCGGCCCGAACGCGAACGTAATGGCGCAAGCCGATTACATCGCGCTTGCTGCTCTCCTGACTGGCTTCCAGTCCGGTACGGCGCAGTCCGTGCAGGTCAACAAGGTCCTACGGCAGAGCTCGATTATGTCGGCCGTGCTGGCGCAGTTCACCGCCAACTTCTCGGGGCAGAATTCCGTCGACGACGGTACCACGGCAACGCTGTTGGCGAACCTGCAGGCCGCGATCAACGCGGCGGGCATCACGGCCCCGCAGTTCGACAACAGCACGAAGCTGGCGACGACGGCGTTTGCGCAGCGTGCGCTCGGCAACCGTCAGGCGATCAGCTCGACAAATACGAATCAGACGCTCACTCTCGCTCAATGCGGACAGACGCTGCAATATTACAGCGTGTCGGGTGGCGTATGGACCCTTCCCGCCGCCGCGACGATTCCGAATGGCGCTGAATATGAAATTTTGAACGGGGGCAGCGGAACGCTCTTGATCCAAGTGGCTGGTGGCTCCGACAAGATCATCAGTAGCTCTGGCGTTGCCATAACGTCCATTACCCTTCAGTCCGGCGACTCCATTCGGATCGTCGGGAGTGCTGGAAGTTATGTATATGCGACTGGCGGAACTGGGACGATTCAGTGGTCTGCTTCGTTCGGCTCGTCCATCGCGCTAAACGGCTATCAAAAGCTGCCGAGCGGTTGGATTATCCAGTGGGGGGCTTTTACCAGCAGTGCGTCCGGAGATACGAGTGTTGCTTGGCCGATCGCGTTCCCGAACACCTGTCTAAGTGTGTTATCCACGCCAAATAACAATGGCTATTCAATGGTGACGCAATACAACAGCAGCAGAACCGGGGCGCTCTTCAATAACTGGCAGATGAGCGGTGGTAGCGCTGTGCGAATGGCCGGGGCTGTTCAATACGTGGCAATCGGAAACTGAAATCATGGGCCAAAAACAAGCAGCATACGACGCGAAAGGCAACATCGTTGCCTTCTACGATACGAGCGACAGTCCGGCTCCGGAAGGCTCGCGGGTGATCGACATCACGGACGCGGAATGGCTCGATTGCACTGGCAATCAGGGGACTAGGTGCGTGCAAAACGGTGCGCTCGCGCAGGTTCCGCCGCCGACCGCCGCGCAACAGCTTGCCACAGCGCAGGCCGCGCAGATCGCAACGCTGACGCAGGCATGCGCGAACGCGATCACGTCGGGCTTTTCGTCGAACGCACTCGGGTTGGCAAATAGCTACCCGAGCACGCTGACCGATCAAGCGAACCAGAACGCAGCCGCCCAGTGTTCGACGGGCGGTCTGCTCTGGTGCGCGACGGGCGGCACTTGGTCGTTCAAATCGCACACGCGGGCGCAGGCGCAGGCGGTAGTCGCGAGCTTCGTGGCCTGGCTCAACAAGTGCCAGCAGCAACTCGTGACGCTGACCGACAAGGTCAACGAGGCGACGAGCGTAGACGCGGTTGAGTCGATCGTCTGGGTCGACCCGCAGTAATCCAATACGCCTTTCTGGCCGCCTTCGGGCGGCTTTTCTATTTCTGGAGCATCAATGCCAATTCAGAACGACTTCCTCACGTTCGCCACCGGGCCGGGCGCGAACGTAGTCGATCAAGCGACATACGCCTCGCTGACTGCACTCACGACCGGCTTCCTCTCCGGCACGGCGCAATCCATCCAGCTCAACAAGGTGTGGCGGCAGTCGAGCATCATGTCGGCGGTCGTCGCGCAATTCATCGTCGCTCAGACCGGACAGCCGGCCGTCGACGACGGCACCACCGCGACGCTTCTCGCGAATTTCACGAAGGCAGTGAACGCTGCGTCGAAGCAGCGCGTCATCCTTACGGATACCGGCTCGGCAAACGCATA
>NZ_LOWC01000087.1:0-38036 GCF_001522845.1 Burkholderia sp. BDU5
CGCACGGCGGCGTTTTCATCGATCAGTCTCCGCAGTTCGTTACGATAGGTCGCGAGCGTCGCGTCGACGCCGGCGCGTGCGCGATCGAGTTGCGCGCGCTGCGCATCTTTCGCCTTGGCATCGGCCAACAGGCGCTCGATCACGGCGGCGCTCGCTTGCGCCTCGTGTTTCGCGCGGCGCGCGTCGTCGGTCGCCCGGTCGAGCTGCGCGCGCAGCGCGCGGCCGTGCTGACAGCTCGCGACGAGCGCGATCAACGCGAGCAGTGCCAGCCACGGCATGAGGCGCGAGAAGTTCATGCGGCCGCCTTGCCCGTGCCGGCGTACTTCGCATACGCGCGGTCGAGCTTCACGTCATACAGGTTGATCGCGAATGCCGGGCCGTTGTAGCCTTCCGCGAACGCCGCCCACTTCCGGGCACGAAGCGCGGCCAACAGCTTCTTGTCGGCCGCGACGTACCGCACGAACGCGTCGAGGTGCTCGGCTTCGCCCAGCTCCATACGGGACACGAATTCGTCGACGCTCGCGTAGCCTAGGCGCTTCCAGTGATACGCCATGATCTGGAACGCGCCCCAGCTCGCCGACTCGTAAGCGGATGCCGCGTCGATGCGCGCCGCGGTGTCGAGCCGCACGTATTCGGCGGCGCCGCCCTGGTAGCCGCCGCGCTTCGGATTGACGACGCCCGGCCAACGCGCGGCGGCCGCATCCGCCGCGTCCTTGCCGAGATTCACGCCGAGCCGCTGATACATGACATGCCGCTCGAACAGGATTTTGGGCCGGCCGTCGTCCAGAAAGCCTACGCCGCGCGACTCGACTTCGTTGACGGCGCGCACGCACGCGACGGATACGCCGAGCGTGTCGGCCGCGCGCACGAGGTCGGCGTCCGTCAGGTGCTTCGGATCGCGCTGCCCGCTGGCAAGCACCCGGTACGTCTTCGGGCCGGCGATGCCGTCAACGACGAGGCCCGCGGCTGCTTGTAACGTCTGGACGGCGCGCTCGGTCTGCTCGTCATAGAGGTGCGACACGTCGACCGGATAGCCGGCGCGCACGAGGCGCTGCTGCAGTCCGACTTCCGCGCCGTGATCGTTGAATCGAAGGATGTTCACGCTTCGTCACTCCGTAGGAGGTGCGCAACGTTGCCGCGCGCGAGGTACACCAACACGGCGAGCAGAACCGCGAGCGCCGCGTGAAAGAAGCCGGTCGGCTTCGGATGAAACAGCAGCTCGATCGCCGAGCCGCCCGAAATTGCGACGATCACCCAGGCCGCCCAGGCGACGTGGAAGCGATGCCGCGCGCCGTTCTTGCGGTAGGTCAGCACGCGCACGATGACGGCCAGGTGCGCGGCGAGCGCGACGAGTGCGGACGAGACATGCACGTCAGTCTCCCTTGCGAAACAGCGCGAAGAGGTCCATGCCTTTCACGCGCTCGATCAGCGTCAGCGTGACCGCGATCACGAGCGCGGCCGCGAAGAACGCGGCGACGCCCGTCGAGCGGATCGGCACGGCGTGGATGATTTCAGGCGCGGCGAGGTAGCCCATCACGAGCGAGATGAGCATGTATGCGGCGCGCTTCGCGAGGCCGAGGTCTTTCGACGTGACGACGACGAGCGCCGCGCCCGCGAACGCGCCGATCAGCGCGTCGCCGTCGACGCCCGGCGCGATGCCGGCGAGGCCGACCGCGGCGAACAGCGCCGCGGCCGAAGAGGTGTTCGGTTCAGCCATTCAATCGGCTCCGGTCAGTCAAACAGTTGCAGCAGCGGCTGCGTCGGCTCGATCGCGCTGCGCTCCGGCATCGCCACGACGGTTCCCATGGGGAGCACGACGCCGAGCTCGGCGAGGCCGGGATTCGCTTCCAGCACGGCTTCGACCGCGCCCGCCGTGCTGCCGTAGTGCCGCCAGCACAGCGCGTCGAGCGTCTCGCCTTGGAGCGCGGCGACCTTCACTTCGTCAGCTCCTGCCCGTCGCGCCCAAATACGCCGCGCACGCGCGGCTTGATCCGAGCCACCCGGCGGGCGAGAACGTCCCCCCGTATGGCCGCCTCAGCTTCGGAGCGACGCGAGCAATAGGCGATCTCGCCCCAGAACAGGACCGCCACGCGTCGCTGGACCTGGTACGCGCCCGGTTGATACAGCTGGCCGAGGTAGACGCGTGACCGGGCGAACTGCCGGATGCGGTACATGGGGCGGGCCATCAGATCAGTTCCACCGTCGAGCGCGCGATGCCGAGGATGTCGCTGATCGCCCACCGCGCATTGCGCCGCGACTCGTCGACGGTTTCCGCGAGCTCGGCCGCCGCCTGGCCGCCGCTCTTCGTCGTGTCGTAGCCGCGGTACTTCTCGGTCACGTCGGCGTGCGTCAGGTGGTACACCGCGCGCCGGTAGCGCAAAACGTGCGCCGATTCGCCGTCGATGCGCGCGGCCGGCACGTCGGCAAGCGTCGTCGCGCCCGCCGCGCGCTGCCGTGCGCGCCACGCGGCGAGCTCGTCGTTCACGGTCAGCATCGCATCGCGCGCGGCGTGCCGCAGCCGCTCGGCCGTCACGGTGCCGTCGAGGCGCATCGCATCGCGCAGCGCGGACAGGTCGATGTCCGGGAAGAAGCCGTCGTTCGTCAGCGCGCCGTCGATCGGTGTGGCCGTGACGGCGGGCGCGGCGGTGGCAACAAAGCTGTTCATGGTCGATTCGAAATGAGGTGGCGGTGGACCGGCGCACCAGGTCCGTAACCGTCAGGCGTGGGGCCTGTGCGCCGGTGCCGCCATGCCGAGGTGGGCTCTTTACGTGCCGTCGGCGCCGTCGCCCGGACGGCCCGCGGCTTCGACCTGCTTCGTCAGCCGGTCGATGTCCTTTTTCACGCCAACGCGATCGTTCAGCGCGACCGCGCGGCGCAGATAGTCGAGCGCGCGCGCCGGCGCGGCGGCCTGCGTCGCGTAGCCGAGCGCCTTGTATAGCTTCGCGCGTACCTGGTCGTGCATGTCGGCGTCGCGCGTCAGGTCGTCGACGAGCTCGAGACTCGCCGCGTCGAACGTCCCGCCATCCATGAACGCCGACAGCGCGGCGTCGGCGAATTGCTCGGCGACGAGCGACGCGAGCGAGCGCTCGAACTGGTCGGGCAGCGCCAAGCCGTGCGCGAGCGCGTAGGCCGCGATCGCGAGCGCGCCGTCGAAGTCGCCGGCGTCGATCCGCCAGACCATCACCGTCACGAGCACGTCGTCCTGTGCGCCGCGGCCGCCGTTCAACACGCCCGCCACGTAGTCGGCGTACTCCGGCAGCAGCTTGCGTTTCAGCTCGACCTTCCGCTCGATCGACTGAATGCCCTTGAGCGCGCGGCGGTCGGCCGCGAGCTTCGCGAGCATCAGCTCATACGGCGTCGCGCCTTTCATCGTCTCGCCGGGCGACACGGCGGCCGCCGCGCGCGCGGCCGAGACGCGTTCGAAGTGCGCGCGAGCGGGCGTGTTGATCGTCATGCCGCCACCAGCTCGATGTTTTCGGCCACGCAGCCGCAGCCGAAGTCTTCGACGACGTAGGCGTCGTTCGACGATTCGTAGTTCTCGATGCGGTCGCGTTCCGGCACTTCCTTGAGCGTGCGCCGGCGCGCGCCTTCCTGGTAGTAGATCGACAGGTTCGAGAGCTTGGTCACCATCAGCGCGCGCTTCGGGAAGAACGGCACGCGCACGGCCGGCAAGTTGCCGATGCGTTTCTGGCTCACGATGAGGTCGGCCGCGAGCCGCTCGGTCGGCGCCTGCGTCGTGTTGACGATCGGGAAATACTTGTCATGCAGCAGCTCGCGGCCGCAGATCGCGACGAGGCCCGTGTCTTCCTGGAACCACGGATCGATCATCGACGAGACGATATCCATCACGAGCGCGTCGAGGTTTTCGTAATCGCCGGCCTTGCCGACGAGCACCTTGCCGGCCTGCTTGCCCTCGTGCAGCACGCGCTGCGCTGCGCGGTCACGGTACTGTTGCAGCCAGCCGATATTGACGTCCTGCAACAGCGGATTCGCCTGCTTGTCGGTCGTCGCGGCCGCCTTCACGCCGTGCCAGCCGATCATGATGCGATCGAGCGCGGCTTGATTCACGATCACGTCGCGGATGCGCTGCTGGAAGTCAGGGAACTTCGCCCACGCATCGAGCTTGCGATACGGAATCGCCGTGTCATAGTCGGTCTTCTCGCAACGGTAGCGATTGCTGTCGAGCGCCGTCGGGTCGACCGGTTGACGCGCGGCCTTCGTGGTGTCGGTGCGGCTCGCGATCGGGCCGGACACGGACAGGCCGAGCTTTTCGCCTTCGAGCTCGATCACGGGCAGGATGTTGATGCTTTTCAGGAACGCGCTGGATTCCTGGATTTTGGTTTCGAGTTTCTGTTGCACGGTCGGCTCGACCGCGAACTTCTTCGACACGTCGCCCGTGTCGTTCAGCTTGGCGATTTGCGTGGCGTACCCTTCGTACGCCTTGCGCGTTTCCTTCCTCATCGGGGAATGCTCCTGTGTGGTGTGCGGGATGGGTCAGCAGTCGGTGACGAGCTCGCCCGTCGAGCCGGTCGACGGCGGGCGCTGCGGCGCGCCGTTGTCGGTGTTCGACAGCTTCTCGGTGAGCGCTTCGACGGCGGTGAAGGCTTCGTCGGCGCGCTTCTTCGCGTCGGCGGCCGCGCTCGTGGCGCTCGTCACGGCCGCGCTCAGCGTTGCGACTTCGCGGCCCGTGTCGTGCGCATGGGTCGCGACCTGTTCGACGGCTTCGCGCACGTCGGCGAAGCGCTCGTCGTCGTTCTCGCGGTTGCGGGCGAACAGGCCCTTCACCCATTCCTTGAGGCCGGCCGTCTCGGTCGCGCCTTCGAATTCGATCGACGTTTCGCACGCGGCCGAGTACACGTTGTTCGTGCGCTTCGCGGCGAATTGCAGCGCTTCGGTGCCGAGGCTCGCCGGGTCGTCGGTCGCGGCGAGCCCGACGAGATACGCCTCGCCGATGTCCGCGAAGTCGGGGTTGATTTCGATCGACGTGAAAATCTTCTGGCGCTTCTTCGACAGCGCGACGAGCTCGTCGGTCGGATCGATTTGCGCAAACAGCGCCATCTTTCCTTTCAGCGGGCCGTCTCGATTTCGGCCGCCTTCAGCGCGATCACGTCGCCGTATGCGCCGAACGGGTTGAAATTCGAGAGCGGCGCCCAGCCCTTGATGTGCTCGATGTTCAGTCGCGCGCCGTACAGTTTCGGGTCGTAGTTTTTCGCCATCTGCGTGAGCCATTCACGCTTGATCTCGCGACCGTCGACGGTCGCGCCTTCCACTGCGACGCGGAAGAATTTCGATTTGCTTGCCATAGAGAGGGTCGAACGTGGTTGAGTGAGCGTGGTTCTCATGTTCGACGTTCACGCGCTACGGCTCAACGAGTGGCGTTTGTGGCTCACGCCGGTACAGTCCGCTGCGCGTGCTCGCGCGTGCGCGGCGGCCTACGCTTGGCCGCATGCTTGAAACTACGGACTCCCATCAGCTCGAAAACGACGTGCGCAAGGTCGCGCGCACGCTCTATTGGCAGGGCTGGCGCCTCTCGTCGATCGCCCGCCATCTCGACGTGAAACCCGCGACCGTCGCGTCGTGGTGCCGCCGCGAAAAGTGGAAGGATGCGACACCCATCGAGCGCATCGAGGCATCGCTCGAAGTGCGCATGATGGTGCTGATTGCGAAGGACAAGAAGGACGGCGGCGACTACAAGGAAATCGATCTACTCGGCCGACAGGTCGAGCGGCTCGCGCGCGTGCGCAAGTACGACGAGACGGGCAAGGAATCGGACCTGAACCCGAAGATTGCGTCGCGCAACGCCGGCCCGAAGCGCCGCGCGCCGCGCAACGAAATCAGCGAGGAACAGCACGAGCGCATCATCGAAGCGTTCCGCGATTCGCTGTTCGACTATCAGAAGGTCTGGTATCGGAACGGCGATCAGCGCACGCGCAACATCCTGAAGTCGCGGCAGATCGGTGCGACGTGGTACTTCGCGCGCGAGGCACTCGTCGACGCGCTCGACACCGACCGCAATCAGATCTTCCTATCGGCGAGCAAGGCGCAGGCGCACGTCTTCAAGCAGTACATCACGCAGTTCGCGCGCGACGCCGCCGACGTCGAGCTCACGGGCGATCCGATCATCTTGCCGAGCGGCGCGACGCTGTATTTCCTGGGGACGAACGCGCGTACCGCGCAGTCTTACCACGGCAACTTCTATTTCGACGAATACTTTTGGGTTCCGAAGTTCCGCGAGCTGAACAAGGTTGCATCCGGCATGGCGATGCACAAGCGCTGGCGCAAGACCTACTTCAGCACGCCGTCGAGCGTCACGCACGAGGCGTACGCGTTTTGGAGCGGCGCGCACGCGAACCGCGGCCGTGCCGCGGCCGACCGCATCCAGATCGACACGAGCCACGAGGCGCTCGTGCGCGGCATGTTGTGCGAGGACGCGCAGTGGCGGCAGATCGTGACCGTGCTCGACGCGATGGCGGGCGGCTGCGACCTGTTCGACATTGACGAGCTGCGCCGCGAGTACAGCGCCGAGGAATTCGCGAATCTGCTGATGTGCCAGTTCATCGACGATTCGCTGTCGGTGTTCAAGCTGTCGGACCTGCAGCGCTGCATGGTCGACTCGTGGGAAGAATGGGCGGACGACTTCTCGCCGCTGCTGCTGCGGCCGTTCGGTTATCGCGAGGTGTGGGTCGGCTACGATCCGGCGCTCACGGGCGACTCGGCGGGGCTCGTCGTCGTGGCGCCGCCGCGCGTCGACGGCGGCGCCTTCCGCGTGCTCGAACGTCACCAGTTCCGCGGCAACGACTTCGAAGAGCAGGCCGCGGCGATCGAGGCGATCACGCAGCGCTACAACGTCGGCTACATCGCGATCGACACGACGGGCATGGGCCAGGGCGTCTATCAGCTCGTGTGCAAATTCTTCCCGGCCGCCGTCGCGCTGAACTACTCGCCCGAGGTGAAAACCCGCCTCGTGCTCAAGGGCCAGTCCGTCATCCGCAACGGCCGCCTGCAATTCGACGCGGGGTGGATCGATCTGGCCGCGTCGTTCATGGCGATCAAGCAGACGATGACGGCAAGCGGCCGCCAATCCACCTACACCGCGGGCCGCAACGACGAGACGGGCCACGCCGACCTGGCGTGGGCCTGCCTGCACGCGATCGACCGCGAGCCGCTCGCCGGCGGCGGCATTCATTCTTCTTCTTTCACGGAGTTCTACTCATGAGCAAGCGCCGATCGCGCGCGCCGCGCACGTTCGCGGCCGCGCCCAATTCGAGCGCCGGCAGCGCCGCGCCGGCGCGCGCCGAGGTCTTCACGTTCGACGATCCCACGTCCGTCATGAACCGGGCCGAGATTCTCGATTACGTCGAGTGTTGGTCGAACGGCGAGTGGTTCGAGCCGCCCGTCAGCTTCGCCGGCCTGGCGAAGTCGTTTCGCGCGAGCACGCACCATAGCTCAGCGCTGTTCTTCAAGGCGAACGTGCTGGCGTCGACATTCCGCCCGCACCGCTGGCTGTCGCGGCACGCGTTCGAGCGGTGGGCGCTCGATTTCCTGACGTTCGGCAACGGCTACCTGGAGCGCCGCCGGAACGTGTTCGGCGGCACGCTGCGGCTCGAGCCCGCGCTCGCGAAGTACATGCGGCGCAAGGCGGATTTCAGCGGCTTCGTGTATGTGAACGGCTGGCAGGACCGGCACGAGTTCGAGCCCGGCAGCGTGTTCCAGCTCGTGCGGCCGGACATCAACCAGGAGGTCTACGGCCTGCCCGAGTATCTGAGCTCGCTGCACTCGGCCTGGCTGAACGAATCGTCGACGCTGTTCCGCCGGAAGTACTACGAGAACGGCAGCCACGCCGGCTTCATCCTCTACATGACGGACGCCGCGCAGAAGCAGGACGACGTGGACAACATGCGGGAAGCGTTAAAGAACGCGAAGGGGCCGGGCAACTTCCGCAACGTCTTTATGTACGCGCCGGGCGGGAAGAAGGACGGCATCCAGCTCATCCCCGTGTCCGAGGTCGCCGCGAAGGACGAGTTCTTCAACATCAAGAACGTGACGCGCGACGATCTGCTCGCCGCGCACCGCGTGCCGCCGCAACTGCTCGGCATCGTGCCGAGCAACTCGGGCGGGTTCGGCACGCCGGACACCGCCGCGCGCGTGTTCGGGCGCAACGAAATCAGGCCGCTACAGGCTCGCTTCGCCGAGCTGAACGACTGGCTCGGCGAGGAGGTCGTGGCGTTCGACGATTACGAGATTCCGCCGGCGCCGGTTGCGGCGTAGCGCGCAGTCCAGTGCAACGCCGCGCATCCGGCCGTCGATGGCGTTACGCGTGCGCAGCCGTGCGAACGCGCGAGCGTGCACGCGTTGTTGCCGGCGCGGGCACCGGCGCAGGTTCGGCCGGCGCAACGGTCAGGTGCAGCCCCAACGCGCCCACAACTTTCATGATCGTTGCGAATTCCGCGTTCCCACCTTCCGACAGCGCGCGGTAGAGCGCTTCACGCTTCACGCCGGACTCGCGCGCGAGCGCTGTCATGCCGCGCGCTTTCGCGACGTTCCCGAGCGCGGCTTGAATCAGCCGCGGGTTTCCATCCTCGAACGCTTGCGCCAGGTAATGACGAATCGTTTCCTCGTCCTTCAGGTACTTCGAGCCATCGAACTCGGCCAGTTCGCTGATTTTCATACTCAATCCTCCAGTTCGCCAGCGATTTGCTTCGCTAGCTTGATGTCCTTCTTCTGCGTCGACTTGTCCCCGCCGCACAACACCACGACGATAATTTTTCCGCGTCGCACGAAGTAGGCCCGATATCCCGGCCCCACATCAATCTTCATTTCGTTGACGCCGTCGCCGACTGCGCGCCACTGGCCGAGATTGCCAAGCTTCGCCCGCTCGATGCGCAGGTTGATTGCCGCGCTACCGACCGGGTCGCGAAGCCCGTCAAGCCATTTGCCAAACTGGGGGGTCGTCAGAACTTTGAACATGCGAGAATTGTAACCCATAAGGGACAATTTGGCTACGGCTGTGAAGGAGTGGCTCAAGTCGCACAAGCCAGTGTAACGAAGCGCATTCGCCACGCGAAGGGCCGCGCACCGGGCAACCGGGCGCGGCCCTTTTTGCGTCTGACGAGCGCGAGCTGCGGAGTCGCTCGGCGCGACGGCGCATAGGGCATCCCGTCGCTGTCCCATTCGTGTCCCGACTAGCGTCCCGTTGTCCCATCTGGCGTCCCATTGTCCCGAACACTGTTGCCGCGAGGCCGCGAAAGCGGTATAGGGCGAATCCGTCGGTGCGGATAGAGGGCCTACAGCGGCTTGGCGCTGGCGGGGTGGCCGCGTTCCCGCCGCGCGCCATGAGCGGTTCCACGAGGCCGTGACGCGGTCGCACGGGGGCATTTGAGGGTCCGGCCCGCCCACGCGCCGGCGATCGCCGCGGCGGCCTTTGCGCGGTCCCCCTCCTCGCCTGCGGACTTTCTTGATGGGGCACTTTTCATGCATCGGTCGCCTGCCGCGCGAGCGCCTACTGGCGCGGGCTTCCGGCGATTTCGCATCGTGGCAAATTCGTGCGTTTTCATGCACTTGTTAGGATCGTGTGGAATAATTGGGCCGGACAATCCCCGCTACGTACCTGGAGCTCCTCATGCCCCGTCCAGCCGCCGTCAGCCCCGAGCAGATCCGCTCCGCCGTGCTCGCGATGCTCGCCGAGGCCGGCGACGCCGCGCCAGCGAGCGGCCTGCGCTTCCGCCAGATCGTCTCGGTCCGGAAGCTGCGCGCGCGGCTCGGCGCCGGCGACCCGGCCACGCTCGCGCGAGCGCTCAATGCGGTCGAAGCCGAGGTCGTGCGCACAGGGCTCGCCGAGATCGCCATCCCCGAGATTCCGCCCGAGATCGCCGAGCAGATGCGCGCGCTCTGGCAGGCGGCCGTGGCCGTGCAGCTCGACGACGTCGTGCGCCTGAAAGCCGACGCCCAACAGGCGATCGCGGCGGCCGAGGCCGCCCGCACCGACGCCGAACTGCGCGTCGAGCTGCTGCGCCAGGAAATCAGCGACCTGCGCGCGGCGCTCACGGCGCGCGATGCCGAACTCGCCGAGGCGCGCGCGCAGCGGATGCTGTTCGACGAGCGCTGTACCGCGCTCGAGGCGGCCGCCAGCGAGCGCGAGGCGCGGCTCGCCGCCGCGACGGCCGAGCGGGCCGTGCGCGAGCGCGCGCACGCCGAGGGGCTTGCGCAGGCCCAACACCGCTACGAGGCGCTCGCGAAGCAGCTCTTGCAGGAGACCGCCCATCAGCGCGAGGTCCTCAAGAAGGAGCACGCACAGCTCGCCTCGCAACTGAAGTTCGCCGAGCGGCGCATCGCCGCGCTCGAGGGCGAGCGCGAGCAGCGCGAAGCCGAGCTCACGCGCGAGCGCGCCGCGCGTCAGCAGGCCGTCGGCGAGGCGCTGGCGCTCAAGGCCGTGCATGCGAGCTAGCACGCGCAGCTCGAGGAACTCATGCGGCTTGTTGCGACCGGCTCGGCCGGCACCCCGCGGCGCGCGCCGGCCTCACCCGCCGCTGCGCCCGGCCTCGCGACGGCCAAGCGCACGCGCGCACTCTCGAAGCCCGCCGCCAAGCGCGCGAAAACCTCATGAGTGGCGTGCTGAATCCGGCCGACTGGATCGACGCCGGCGTCGCCCCGCCGCGGCGGCTGCCGGACAGCCTCGAGTCCGCGCTCGCGTATGTCGCCGACGCTCTTGGGCACGTCGTCTACATGCGCTGGACGCTCGCGGCGATCAAGGGTCGCTACGCATCGCTCGCCGAGGCCAAGGCCGCGCGCCCGACCATCCTGCGCCTGCTGCTCGACCAGCCTGCCGTGGTCGAATACTGGGATCGGGGCCGGGCGCGCACCGTCGCCGTCGACGCGGCGCCGGCGCCCGAGGCGGTGCTCGCGCGCGTGCTGCACGCGCACCGGCGGCGCTTCAAGCGCGCAGCCGACGCCGCGTGGCCAGCGCGGCCGGGCGAGTCGAAGGACGTGGCCGCGGCGCTCGTCGCCATGCCGTCCCCGCTGCTGGCCTGGCTCGCGCGCGCCGGGCGTTTCGCCGCCGTCACGAGCGCGACGAACACGCTCGGCGTCGGCGACGACGCGCAGGCCGTCGCGCTTTTCCTGCGCGATCGCGCGAGCCGCTCGCCCCACACGCTGCGCGCGTACCGGGCCGAGCTGCGGCGGCTTATCGCCTGGTGCGAGGCACAAGAGCTCGGGCCACTCTCGGATCTCACGCGCCACGACCTGCTGGCGTACCGGCAGGCGCTGCGCCCCGCCGTCGCAGACACGCCGAGCGTAGTGCCGCGCAAGCCCTCGGACGCCATGCCGGCTCGGGCGCTCGCGGTCGTGGCGAGCCTCTTTCGCTACTGGACCGAGACCGGGTATCTGAGCGCGAATCCAGCCGCCGGCCTCGTACGCGGCAACCGCTCGCGCGCGAACTTCGCGCCGCAGCGGATGCTGCCGCCGGCGCTGCTTGCCGCGTGCGACGCGTGGGTGGCCGACGCCGCGACCGGCGACGACGCGCTGGTGACGGCGCGGCGCCGGGCGATCTGGACGCTCTACCGCTACGCGGGCGTGCGCCTGGTCGAGCTCGTCTGGTCCGATGAGGCGCAACTGCCGCAGCTTGAGGTTGAGGACGGCGGCGCCTGGACGCTCTCCGTGCTCGGCAAGGGACACAAGCCGCGCGCGATCCCGTTGCCGGCCCTCTGCGTGCCCGTTCTGCAAACGTACCGGCAGCTGCGCGGATTGCCGCCGCAGCCGAGCCCGTACGAGCACGCGGCGCTGATCCACGGCCTGAAGGGGGGCACGCTGCAAGGCTCGGGGCTTTACGAGGAGGTCAAGGCGATCTTCCTCGCGGCCGCCGCGCCGCTCGAACCCGTCGACCCGGCCGGCGCCGCAGCATTGCGCCGCGCCTCACCGCACTGGCTGCGCCATGCCTACGCGAGGACGCTCGTCGTCGACCATCAGGTGCCGCTGCCCGCCGCGCAGGCGTTGCTCGGGCACGCGTCGGTGCAGACTACGGCCGCGTACGCGAAAACGGACCTGTCGCAGTTGCGCGCGCTGGTCGACGGTGCTTTTGCGCAAACCAAGCAGATATGATAAATTATGTCATGGCTGAAACGAAGATCCATGACGAGCGCCACGTCATCACGAAACGGCGAGGCAACGGTGAGCTGAGGCGCGAGGTCTGGGTCGACGCGAGCGGCCGGGTCACCCGTTACAACCTCGCCTATATCAACCGCGAGCTCTATCAGGGCGACAATGGCCGGGTGATCGGCTACGACAACGCGCACGGCTACCATCATCGGCACTATTTCGGCCAAGTGGAGCCGGTCGACTTCGTCAGCTTCGAGGACATCGAGGACCAGTTCGCGCGTGACTGGACCGCATTGCGGAGTTCATCATGACCAGGACACAGATCGGAACCGGCACCGAAGCGGACTTTTTCGCACGAGGCAAGCGCCTTGCGCGGCAGGCCGACCGCGGTGAGCCGCTCGCCGAAACCCACATCGTCACGTTCGAGGACCCGGCCGAAGCCGCGCAGTTGCTCACGCAGGCGCGCATCGGCCTGTTTCGCACGATCAAGGCCGAGCCGGCCTCGATCACGAGTATCGCTGCACGCCTGCATCGTGATCGCAGCGCCGTGAAGCGCGACATCGACGCGCTGCTTGCCGCGGGGCTCGTGTCGGTCGAGACGGCTGCGAACCCCGGTCACGGCACGCAGAAGGTCGTGCGCGCCGTCGCCTCGCGCGTCGACTTGCATGTGCTAATCGACTAGCTTCCCTCATTTGCGGCGTGTGTTGCCGCCGGCGTCGCGAGTAAGCAAATTGCTAATAGTGGACCAATGCCACTAGAGGTAGTGTGAAGAAATATTAGCGCTCCAGGCGGCAGAGTGCTAAACGAAAATGGGCCGCCCAAAGAGGGAGCGCCATGTCTGACACCACTAGCCATGACTCCGCAGCGGGTGCGATCGGCAAAATGGAGGCTCCGCTGCCGGGGAATCGGCATCTCGACGATTTTAAGAACTCGCTACACGCGCTGGACGCGCTCGTCGCTTGGCTGTGGAACGAGGTGGACGGTAAGCAAGTAGAAAGCGGGATTCAACAACAACTTGCCGCTTTTTTTTATTCCCTTGCCTTAGATCACACTCAGGCGATTGTTGAGCTAATTAAAATTGATCTGAGCGCATCAGCATTCGCGCTCCTTCGTTCAGCTTATGAGGCGTATGTTAGGGGACGATGGATTCAGTTTTGCGCGAAGGCGGATTGGTTGGGCTCATTTGCGACAGGCGAAAAAGACAAAGACTTTCCAAAAGTGCGGGAGATGATTGCCGAGCTGGAAAATGAGCCAGAGTTTGAGGTAAGCCAGTTTTCTGGATTGCACAGTAAGCACTGGCGCGCGATGTGCGACTATGCACATGGCGGAAGGTTGCAAATCTCACGACGCCTGACAGAAGCCGGAGTTGAACCAAATTTTTCTATTGACGAAAAATTTCATCTGATTCATGCCTCTGCGGCGCTTATCATTTTGATTGGCTCAGGTTTTACACAGATACTGACCGGCGGCGTTTCTCTTCAAGCGGTGGGTGAAAAGGCAATAGCTCTTGGGTTCGGCCTAGGTTTTCAATATGGCGACGAATAGCTTGGCACATAAGAAACCTATCGGAACGGAAGGAGGTGCGACATGTCTCGAAACAGCGCGCGAGCGCTCACGGATCTGGCCGACTATGTGCGTGCGAATTCGATTCGCTTTGTACAAAGCGGTCCGGCGAGGTTGGATCAAGACGGGATTGATCGAAAACGAATTCGGATCGAATCGTTCGCCGATCAACTCGCCGAATTGGCAGCGAAGGCCCGCGATGGCGTAGTAACCTACAGTGAGTTTGATCCTATACTCCAGGGGCTCCATGGAGAGGGATTTTTCCCAGACGCTGCGCTCGTTTCGGACGTTGGCCGAGCGCTGATTGCTCCGAACGTCGATAGATCATGAAGAGGGGCAGAGAAACGATCGTTTCGACTGCGATCCCCGATTTCGCCCTACCGTTTGGTGCTCCCACCTTGGACAGAAACTCCGGGGTCGCGACGCAGCAACGGTATCGAGCGGCGATGTCGTGGCGGGCAATGCCGGGGGCGATGTCGAGTATTTCCGTGCCGGCAATCGGAAGGACGATGAAAAGATGAACGCGAACCGTCTCTGCAGCTTGAGTCTATTGCTACTCTTGCTTTTCGGCTTTCAGGGGCACGCGTGTGCTGACACCGCTGAGGATCTTGCGCGCGAATGTGCCCGAGATAATTCCAGCGACAGTTACTGCTTTGGGTACATTGTTGGGTTTTACGATGGCCGAACAACCAGAGACTACGGAAGAGCAGAATTAAAATCCTGCCCACCTACAGACGAGTCCCGCCAAAATTTGGCGGTCTCTAAGCGACAAATGGTGCTCGTCTTTCAAAAGTGGGCCACTGATCATCCTGAAAAGCTATACGAAGACGACTGGTCAGCTTTGCGAAGTGCGTTTGCCAACGCTTGGCCTTGTGCGTCAAAGCAATAAATTGAACCAAGTCCTGAGCTGCGACGCTCTTGAATTTCTCCCGTATAGCAACGAAGTCGCTTTATGCCAACCCGCCGCTCCTTCTATTCAACCTGCATGCCGCGAGGACGGCCCTGGGCTGACGACCAGACTCGGCATGAGCCGATGGGCATAGTCGGCGACTGGAAAATCGAACGTGCCGCGCAGGTTGATCCCCTCGAGGCGCGTCGGCGCGATGCCGCGCATGTACTCCGGCCGCACCGGCATCTGGCCGAGCCGCTCGATGTTCTCGAGCGCCCGTTGCATGTGCATCGTGTTCCAGGCCATGACGGCGTTGGTCAGCAGCGTCAGCGCCGAGGAAACGGCCATCAACGAATGACGATGTTTTGTGAGCTCCACGGGGATCTTGCCTTGGTGGATCGCGCGTTCGACGACATGCACCGCCTCGCCACGATTCAAGGCGTGCTGCATTTCGCCGCGGAACGGCGGGATCGTGAAGAAATCGATCAGGAAGATCGAGCGAAGGAGCCGCCCGAGGTCGACGCCGCCGTCGTAAAGCGGCTGGCCGCGCGCGGCAGAGCCGAAGCGCATGAGCGCCTGCACGGCCGTGCAGTGTCCGCTCTGTACCGAGGCCGTCACGCGCACGAACTCATCCCATATCAGCTCGATCGCTTCGAGGCGAACATCGCGGTCGGTGACCAACACGAGTTCCTCCGGAACGACGTGGCCGACCGGCACGTGCAGCCGACGATCGCGCAGGTGTGAAAGCCTTGGGCAGAGGTCGAAGCCGAGCCCCCTGGCGAGCGCCATCGCAAAGTCGGTATAGCCGTGCGTGTCGACAGCGAGCTGGGCCACGTCCTCGATGCTCTCCTGCCGGATTACGCCCTCGATCGCGACGCCGGCCTGGCGCTCGTTGAGCAGGATCGGCTGATCGTAGAAGATGCCCCACCGATCGCGCACGTGGGTGTAGATGCCGATCGACGCCGTGCGCCGGCGCGGGTCGGCGCGTGCCTGCCAGACCGTGCGCGTCGTCTCCAGGGACATCATGTCCGAGGAGGCGAGATTGGCGCGGCCCCAGTGCTCGGCGATCGGATGCCGGTGCATGAACTCGAGCACGGCATCGGCGGCTTGCCGCAGCGTGCGCTCGTCCGCGACGCGGTTCATCATCTGCCGGATCGCGCTGGCCGAGAGCTCTGGCACCATGCGCGCGATCTCGGCGGCCGACATCGATGTGCCGTGCCCGAGCACGGCCGCGTACATCATCAGCAACTCGCTGCGCGAGCGCGGCTCGCGCCCGAGCAACAACCAGCTGAAGCGCGTTTCACTGTCGATCTCGAGCATGATGCGCGGCAACTGCCCCGTCGGATGCACGCCGAAAATCGCGCGGCGCAACGCCTCCGCTGCCGGGTCCGGGCGCTGGGCCACGAGCGGGTCGAGATGCACGGCGGTGTCGATACACACCTCGCCCCGTTGGGCCGCTTCCAGGAGCCGCTCGAGCCCGGCGTCGAGATGCTCGAGCACCGGCTCGAGGAATTCCTTCGGATCCTGCGGCAGTTTCAGGTGGCCGTAGTAGTGGTTGCGCTGTGCCTTCCACACGTCGTCCGGAATGAGCAGCGTCGCCTGGCTGCGGAACGCAAAGCTGTGGTCGACGAAGACCGAGCCGTTGCGCAACGCGACGCGCAGCGCCGAAAGCGTCGCCCATTCGAAGGCGATCAGCGCGCGCAACCGATCTTCATCGTCGATCGCGCGCTGCCAGCCGCGACCCAAACGAGTCGCCGTGTCCTCCGGAAGCGCGCGCTCGCCGCGCCCGTAGAGCTCGCGCAGCCGCTCCAACGCATCGATGACGGGGTGCGCGGCTTGTGCCGCAAACGGCAACGACAGCAGCTTCGCGAGCATGGCGCGCGCGACGCGCTGCTTGACGAGCAACTGCGCGCGCACGAGGCTGGCCCGGCTGGGGCCGCTCTGCGCGAGCGCCGTGTCGGCCAGCGTGTTCAACTGCTCGGCGAGCTCGTCGCGCGTCAGCTCGGTGTCCGCGGCCAGCGCCTTCACGGCGTCGGCGAAGTCGCGCAGCTGCGCCTTCAAATCGGGGCGGGCGGCATCGACCTTGCGGCTGGCCTCGTTGACGATTTTTCGCAGCCAGCGGCCGAGCATCCAGAGCAATTGGTCCGTGGCCACGCACAACGCGTAGCGCATGAAGCATGCGGTTTCGAGCCGCCGTGACGGCTGCCGGATGCGCTTGCTCACCGATGGCGGGCGATTGGCGCAGCGCCGCGTGTAATGCCGCACGACCGCCTCGGTGCAGGCTGCGGGCCAGCCGGCGTGGATGCCGAGCTTGGTCAGCCGGTCGATCTTGTTGAAGAGCTCGCCCATCTGGTGCGTCGAGTTGCGCAGCGGTACCGACCACAGCCATTGCTGAAGGCTCGTCGTGCCTCCGGCCTCCGGCCGCGGCAGCAGCAGGCCCCATTGGTCGAGCGTGGCCTCGCCATACGCCGCCTCAAGGCTGCGTGTGAGCGCGGCCTCGACATCCTGCACAGCCTGCACGATCAACTGCCGGAGCGTGCGGTCCTGGACGATCAGGACGCGATGCTCGTAGAGCCAGCACTTGAGGTCGAACAGCGCGCTGCTGCGGTCCTGGCGGCCGGAAAGCCGCTCCTTGAGCCAGCGTACAACGTAGCGGCGCTGATGCTCGGCCATCGGCCGGAAGCCCAGCGCCTGATAGGCGAGCACTTGATGGTCGACCAGCGTGTCGGCCCGGCCGTCGTAAAGCGATCGCAGCGTGCCTATATCGGGCGGGGTGATGCCGAGCTGCTCGCCGAGGTGGTGCCAGAGGCTCTTGGGAACCTGCTTGAACCCGTCGAGTGTGCGGCCCGTCATGCGCACGAAGCCCAGGTGCAGGGCGACGGCCAGCCGGTAAAGGTGGGAGCGGTGCCCGTCGATGAGCGCGCGTTCCTTCGCCGAGAACGTGAAAAAGGTGGTCAGCTCGAACTCGGTCAGCTCATGCGGGATGTGCCCGCATGCCGAGGTAGGACAATCGCCAGTGTTCCATCGGCCGCGCTCCTGGGCGAAGGACGGACTGACGAGCGTAGCGGCAAAAAATCGGGGCGGCAACGCGTCGGCGTCAGGGATTTCACTGATTGGGCGCGCGTGGAAGGCAAGCCGGAGGGCAAACAGGAACCGCTTGATTTTTAATGATATTTTTGTAGGGGCAGACCGCTAAGCCTTGTCGGGACTAGGTCGGCCTACCCCGGTAAACGACATCAAAATCAAGGGGACCCTGTACGGGTTTTGAGATCCTTCGGGGCCGGTGCGGCTTGTTCCTTCCGGAGAAAACACCTCATGAAAAAGATGATTACGGGGCTTGCACTGGTTGCTGTGTCCGCGGCGTGCCAAGCACAGAACACATCGCCGCGCATTTTCGTGCCGGGCGGGTTTGTTGACGGAAATGCGTATCAGCGGTTTAGCACGTTGGAAAAACTGCGTTATCTGGAAGGTGTCTTCGATGGAATCTTCTATGCCCCGGCCATTGCGATGAAGGATCTACCACGGTCGGTGAAGCTTCACGATTGTGCGGTCGGCCATGGAATGACCAACGTGCAAATTGCGGCGGCTGTCGGAAAATATATGACCGACAATCCCGAACGTTGGGGAGATCCAATGCCCAACAATGCTTACTCGGCAATGATTTTGGCATGCCGAAAACTCGGTACCCCTGCGGAATAGCATGCGGAAGACTCCCACGCGCAATCACCGATCGTTGACCAAGGCGCAGTTGTTGCCGCTGCCGGCCGACCAGGTGCAGCGGTCGTCGCACATGATGCACGACTTTGCACGATGCCAGCGCATCGCTATCTCGAAGCTTGGGAGCGAGTGGTGCGTGTAACCGCCCCTGGTGCGCGCTCGCCGATTCGTGCGACCCAAGCCCGCCGAGTCGGCGGCATGAACCTGAGCCGCAACGGTGCACGAAAACCGATCCGCTCTCACCATCATCCGCGCGGCCCTCGACCATGCGCAGGCGTCCCTTCTCGATCGGCCGGTTGCGCTCAGCCAGGAATTGAGCGCGTCAACCATTGGGCTATCGCGATACGCCGCCTTCGGGCGCGAAGCCAGCGCGCCGGCATCCCGCACGCTGTATCTCGATGTGCCAGTGCGGAACATCGTGGGGCTGCTCCACCGCAGCTTTGCGCCAGACGCGCGTACCTGGCGCGAACTGCTCGCCGGCCTGCACGGCAACGGCTGGGGCTCGGAAACCTTGCGCTATTTCGAGTCGGAGCTGGGTGACGAACATTTTCAGATCGATTGCGGCGCGCACCCAATATCAACCAATTTATCGAATAATTCAATTAAATTAAATACAAAATATCCATTGCGAATCAGCTTGAATTCACAATCTGCATTTCATAAGCTTCATCGAGCGTGCGCGAACACTCCCATTCTCACCGAAGCGAGGATACCCATGTCAAACAGCGATAAATGGCGCGTTGTGGCAGCCAACGTGATTGCACATGCCTGGCGCGATCCTGCCTACAAGGCGAGCGTCCTGCAAAACCCCAAGGCCGCGCTGGCGGCCGCCGGCCTCACGCTGCCCGACTCGGTCCAGGTCTCGGCATTAGAAAACAGCTCGCAGAACAAGTACGTCGTGCTGCCGGCCCAGGACCGCCTCGAAGCGGACCCCGTTGCCGGAGCGAAGCTCCTAAAGGCAATTACCCCGCTGCCCAAGGGCGTGCGCGTCACGCTGCTGCAAGACACCGCTGACACGCGCCATTTCGTAGTGCCTGTCCCGCCGGCCCATACCGCGTTGCAGCCTCACACCGATGCGACGGCGGCCACCGCCATGGCTGCCGGCTGGGAAGCCGTCAATCTGTACACCACCGCCAATGCGGTAGGCGAAGCTAATGCGGCTGGCGTCCAGAACGTGGCCGGCGCGACCGAGGGCGTGGTCGTCGCGGTCGGCGCCGCCGTGCTGACCTGATCCCGTACGACACTCGGTGAGCGATCCCCGGGACGCCGGCGTTTGGGGATCGCGCGAGCCGATGCGCCCATTGACAGGGCGAACCGACGCCGGCGACAGTGTTGAACGGACGAGGAGACGGCATGGCCGACATGCGCAAAGAGCGTGAAGAGCGGGCCTGGGAAATCGCGCGCGGCTTTGGCGAGGACGTTGTCCCGCTGTTTACTGTTCCCGGCTGCGCCGATTCCGAATACGTCAGCGACGTCGCCCAGACCAAGCGCCTGCTGGAACGGTGGTCGATGGACAACGTGTTCCGCGCCCGTCTCTACGAGCATCCGCAGGAAGCATGCGACGCCTACGGCATCGACATCGATCCGCAGAACGTTCGGATCCTGTGGCACGAACAGGAAGCGCGTCAACGCAAGCAGGATCGGGCAAACGGCCTGCCCGCCCCCGAAGATTCCCGCTCGGTGCGGCGCTATCGTTCCTTCATTGCCGAAAAGCTGGCGTTTCGCGACTGGATGCGTGACGTCAAGGCAGGCGTTTCCGGCCGGTTCGGCCTGTGGCGGCTGCAGCAGATGCATCGCTGCACGCTGGAACTCGGGCCAGCCAAGTCGGCGGGGCTCGTGCACGCGACGGTGGCCTTCGAATTGCAGAAAGGATGTTCGGTCGGATGCTGGTTCTGTGGAGTGGGCGCAGAGAAGCTGAGCGCTCATTTTGCCTACACGCCCGAGCATGCGGCCTTGTGGCGCGACACGCTGGACGTGTGTCGCGACGTCATTGGCGATTCTGTCTTCAACGGATTCTGCTATTGGGCGTCCGATCCGCTGGACAATCCCGATTACATCCATTTCATTAGCGATTTCCGGCGCGCTTTCGGCCGGTATCCGCAGACCACCACCGCCATTCCGTTGCGCAACGAGGCAATGACGCGCGAGATTCTCGACATGGTCAGGGATTGCGCCGGCGAGATCCAGCGATTCTCGATCCTCACGCTGAAAATGCTGGACGACGTCCACAGTCGTTTCACCCCGGAAGAACTGATCAACGTGGAGCTGCTGCCGCTGAATCGCGAGTCCGGCGTGCCCAAGGCCAATGCAGGCCGCGCCCGCGTCAAGTCGCCGCGCGGCCATGCCAAAACGAGCGACGAACAGCCGCAGACCATCGCTTGCGTGAGCGGCTTCCTCTTCAACATGGTCGACCACTCGGTCCGGATGGTGACGCCGTGCCATGCATCGGATCGCTGGCCGAACGGCTATCGCGTGCTGGACCAAGGACATTTCGACAACGCGGAGCAGTTGCGCAAGCTCCTGATCCGGTTGATCAACGGCGCCGGGCATGTCGTGACGCCCGACACCACGGTCGCCCTCAACCCCTGCCTCGTCGCCACGACCGTGACCCGGGAGGGCTACGACATTGCGTCCATCTGGGTCAAGCGCACCCTCGTCAACTTCCCCGCGTTCGCGGCGCTGGATCGCCTGCTGCGAGACGGCGTCCACACTGCGGCCGACGTCGCGACCCGCATCGAGGACGAAACCGGCACGCCGTTGGTGGACACGTTCAACATCCTCAACGAGCTGATGCGCCTCGGCGCACTGGATACCGAACCTGCGAAGGCCGAACCGGTCGCGCAACGCGTCGGCGCCGTCAAGGCCATGGACTCGGCATGACCCGGGGGCCCCAATCCGCGGCCGACGCTCCGCCCCCAGGCGTCGACATGGTATTGGTCAACATGCCGTATGCCGGGATCGAGCGGCCGTCGATCTCGATCGGCCTGTTGCATCGCATCCTGACGGACGCCGGATTCACGGTTCGCTCGGACTACGCGAACCTGCGTTTTGCCGAGCGCATCGGCATTCAGGCCTATCAGTTCATCGACATCACGCGATCCGAGGATGTGGTCGGCGAATGGACATTCCGGCAAGCGGCGTTCCCCGACTACCAGCCCGATGACGACGCCTATCTGGCGCAATTGCTGGAGCGGCTGATCATGCTCCCGGAGAGCCGCGAGCGCCTGGGCCTCGACGGCTTGCGCCGCATGCTGCACGGCATGCGTGATGCGGCCAACCGGTTCATCACCGATACCGCGAACCGGATCCTCGAGATGCAACCGCGCATCGTCGGGTGTTCGTCCACCTTTCAGCAACACCTTGCGTCGCTCGCGCTGCTGCGGCGAATCAAGGAAATATCGCCCGGCACGGTCACCATGATGGGCGGCGCCAATTGCGAAACCGTGATGGGCCGAACCACCCATCGCAATTTCGCCTGGGTGGACTATGTCGCTTCCGGCGAGGCGGACAGCATCATCGCGCATGTTGTCGGCAGGATCCTGCGGGCGAAACCCGGCGCGGTTCCGTTCGGCCTGCCCGATGCGATCCTGACACCGCGTCACCGAACGGCGGGCTACCCTGTCGATCCCGGTTCGAACGACGGCATGCCGCGCCACTCGTCGCCGTCGATCGAACATCTGGCGACGCCCGCCTTCGGCGACTATTTCGACACCCTGCGCGACAGCGCGCTGGCCGCCGTGATCGATCCGGGCCTGCCGGTCGAAACCTCGCGCGGCTGCTGGTGGGGGCAAAAGAAGCACTGCACGTTTTGCGGATTGAACGGCGGCGGCATGGCCTATCGCAGCCGCAGCGCGGAACGCGTGCTCGGACAATTCGACGAGCTGTCGGCGTCCCACGGCATTCGCAAGTTCGAGGTCGTCGACAACATCCTCGACATGCGCCACTTCGACACGTTGCTCCCGCAACTGCAAGGCCGCGGCTTCCGCCTGTTCTACGAAACAAAATCGAACCTGCGGCGCGACCATGTCGCCGCGCTGGCGGCCGCCGGCGTCACGTGGATCCAGCCGGGCATCGAGAGCCTGCATTCCCGGGTCCTAGCGTTGATGGACAAGGGCGCGCAAGCGTGGATGAACGTGCAGTTGCTCAAATGGTCGCGCGAATTCGGCCTGCGGCTGTCGTGGTCCATGCTGTTCGGATTTCCGGGCGAAGACGACGCCGATTACCAGGTCATGGCCGACATGGTGCCGAAGATCTGTCACATGCAGCCGCCCGGCGGCATGATCCACATTCGTTTCGACCGCTACAGCCCGTATCACGGCAAAGCGGCGGACTATGGCCTGGAGCTCGTTCCGGCCAGGCTGCTGCAGTATGTCTATCCGCTGTCGCCGGCGGACCTGATGGATCAAAGCTATTTCTTCGAGGAGCGCGGCGTCGCGGACCTGGGCCGCAACCTGTCGGTCGGGCTGACGCTCGAGCGCCCCGGAGCCGATGCGTTGCGCAAGGCGCTGGTCGCGTGGTCCAGGGCGTTCTGGTCAGGCATGCCGGCGGTGCTGTGCGAGGAACCCGACGGCGCCGGGCTTCGCCTGCTGGACACGAGACCGCTGGCGGCCGAGCGGCAGGTCCGGCTCGATGGCGCTGCCGCCGCCATCCTCAGGCTGTGCGACGGCGCGCGCAACACCGCCACGCTGCCGGAAAAGCTGCGCTCGGACGGGCGCTTCGCCGGCAGCGACGAACAGATCGCCGACGCCCTCGCCTTTTTGCTCGAACGGGCCTACGCCATCGAACTGGACGGACGGATCCTGTCGCTGACGTTGAAAGGCGATCTTCCCAGCCTGCCCGACGGCTCGGAATTTCCGGGCGGCTTCGTCTGGCGCCCGGACTACACCACGGGCAAGGTCGCCGCGCGCCCCGAAACGGCCCTGGAGGAATGAGGTCATGCCGATGCGGATGGACGCCGACCCTGGATCGAACCACCACGACGACGCCGACGACGATGGTCCGTGCGACGTCCTGTTCGTCTATCTGCCCTATGGCGCAATCGAACGTCCGTCCATCGCGCTCGGGCTGTTGAAGCAGGTGCTCGTCGATCACGGCTTTTCGGCGGGCGTGCACTACGCGAACATCACGTTCGCCGAGCAGATCGGCTTGCCCGTCTATGACGCGATTTCCCGACTGTCGCGAGAAATGGCCGGAGAATGGACCTTCGCCGGCGCCGCGTTTCCCGACGCGGAGACCGATCACGACGGTTACATGCGCGCGCTTGGCGAGATACTGAAGCCATCCGTCGCCGAAGCCGCCGCGCGCGAAATCGCGGCGCAACTGTGGCCCGTGCGCCGGCTGGCCGAGGCGTTCATCGCCCGCACCGTGCGCGAAATCGTGGCGCGGCGCCCGAAGATTGTCGGCGTCAGCTCAATGTTCCAGCAGCACTGCGCCGCCCTTGCGCTGCTGCGGCACCTGAAGCACGCGGATCCCGACATCGTCACGCTGATCGGCGGCGCGAACTGCGAAGACCAGATGGGGCTCGCGACGTGGCGCAACTTCCCCTTTGTCGATTACGTGGTATCCGGCGAAGCCGATGAACTGTTGCCGGACCTGGTCGCCAATGCGCTGCGATACCGCGCAAGGACCCCGCCGGCCCGGCTTCCGGCCGGTGTCCTGGGACGCGGGGGGCCGGCGGGCGTTGCTCCGCCCGCCGGCATCGGGCGGGCACGCGTCGAGCGGCTGGACGGCAGCCCGATTCCCGATTACCGGGACTATTTCCGCCGCTTGTCGCATTCGCCGTTGCGCGACCTGATCCGCCCCGGCCTCCCGATCGAGACGGCGCGAGGCTGCTGGTGGGGCGCCGTGCGGCACTGCACATTCTGCGGCCTGAACGGGAGTTCGATGGCGTTTCGCGCCAAGTCGCCGGAACGGGCAATCGGAGAATTCGCGACGCTCGCGGACCGGCACGGCATCAACCGTTTCATGGTGGTCGACAACATCATCGACCTCGATTATTTCAAGACCGTGCTGCCTCGTCTGCGCGAAGACCACGCAGGCGACTGGCAGATCTTCTACGAAACCAAAGCCAACCTTCGTCGCGACCAGGTCGCGCTGATGCGCGATGCCGGCATCGCCTGGATCCAGCCCGGCATCGAGAGCCTGAACGACAATTTGCTGAAGCAGATGGCAAAGGGAACGACGGCGCTGATCAACACGCGCCTGCTCAAGTGGGCGCGGGAAGACGGCTTGTTCGTGTCCTGGAACATCCTGTTCGATATTCCCCAGGAGAACGATGACGATTACCGCGACATGGCCGGGCTGATCCCGGCCCTCGTCCACCTGCAGCCGCCGCAGGCGATGGTGCGGGTCCGCGTCGAACGATTCAGCCCGTACCAGAAAACGCCCGAGCTTTACGAGCTGAACATTGCGCCCGCGTGGCCCTACCGCTACATCTACCCGTTGGCGGAGCAACAGCTCGCCCAGCTATGCTACAACTTCGACACCCTCGGCAAGGCACGCCTGCAAACGACCGGCGACTCGATTCCGGGCGCGAGTCCGCCGATCGAGCCCGGCAGCGGCCTTGCCCTGTGTCATCAGGCCGTGACCGCCTGGAGGCAGCTTCACGACGCCGCCGCCAAGCCGCTGCTGTGCATCACCCCGCGTGCCGACGGCGGCGCCACGGTGCTCGATACGCGTCCGTGCGCGCGCCAGCGCGTGAGCCAGGTGTCGGCGGCGGCAGCCGGGATACTGGCACTGTGCGACGGCGGAGCAACATCGGCGCAGATCGACCGAGGTCGGCTCGGACCGGGAGAATGGGACGCGCTGATCGGCAACCGGTGGCTGCTCGCCCTCGGCGAAAAATACCTGTCGCTGCCGGTCAACGGCGACGTACCGGCCTTGCCCGCCCGCCAACGCTTTCCCGGCGGCTACATCACAGCCGGCCCCGAAACGTCGGAGCTGCT
This sequence comes from Burkholderia sp. BDU5, assembly GCF_001522845.1. Classification (NCBI taxonomy): domain Bacteria; kingdom Pseudomonadati; phylum Pseudomonadota; class Betaproteobacteria; order Burkholderiales; family Burkholderiaceae; genus Burkholderia; species Burkholderia sp. BDU5. Next base: position 25,204 of record NZ_LOWC01000087.1, read on the forward strand.
GCTGGCGGAATGACGGCGGCATTCCACGGGAACGCGTTGCGTCATGCCGGCCGACACCAGAATTGGTACATCGCGCGAAAGGTATCGGGATAAATCTCTTCGAACGCGGCCCATCCGGCGAGATCCGCATCGTCGTCCGCGGCGAGCAACGCGCGCTTGCACGCATGGACGTCCGGATCGACCTGATCGAAACCGAGGAATACCAGCCCCAGCGCTGTCAATGCGGTGGCGATGCGGGGAATGTCGAACGGATCTTCATGTTCGTTGACTATCAGGTCCCGAAAGCCGGCCAGGCTATAGAAATCGGTGTAGCGCCAGACCGATGCGAGGGCATCGTCATGAGGAAGGGCAAGCAGCCGGGCACGCGCCGCCCGCAACGCATCGTCGTCGCATGGCGGAACGACCAGGTCCGCGATGCGCTGGCGCGCCGCCGCCACGCTGCGGCGGGCCAGCGCGCTATACAACCCGATCCGCATTGTGCCGCCCGGCGCCAGCGCCGGCATCAGCGCGCGCCAGCCGGCCTCGGGATCGGCCAGATGATGCAGCACGCCGCCGCATTCAATGTGGTCGAAGGCCCCGCCCAGCGACGCTGCATCGTGCAAGTCCACGCATGCGAACGAAATCGTCGAGATCCCCAGCGCCCTCGCCCGTGCTTCCGCATATCGCAAACTGGCGGTGCTGACGTCGATGGCAACGATGTCGGCGTCGGGCATCGCCGATGCCAGTTGCGCCGCATGTCGTCCCGTGCCACAACCCGCCACGAGGATCCGGGGCCGCCCGCGGGGCGCCGGGGACGACGCGTGGCGGAACGGCCCGCAGTATCCGGCAAAGCCTTGCGGCGGCCTGCGCGTGATGCGCTGCCAGACCGGGTAGGCATGTGCTTCGTACTGCGCACGCAGTCGTGCGGCAACGTCGCCCGATTCGACGCCCTGCGCCGTATGCGCCGGTTCGATGTCCGGATACGCATCGCAGATCGATCGGGCCGCATCCAGCCTGCAGTGCGCCGCTTCGTCGGCCGGCACCGGCCACGCGCCGCCATTCAGCCGGCATTGAGCCGCCAACGCCCGGCACAACGCCGGATAGCGATCGCTCTCGTTCGACAGCAGCAGCCATCGCCGTACCCGGGACAGCATGCGCTCGATCGTGCGATTGGGCGGCAAACCCTGCGAAATCAGTTCCAGCGCAAGGGGACGCGCATTCAGCAGCGACGCCAGTGCCGCCGGATCCGCGGCGTGACCGTCCGCGCCGATCAGGCGTGCCAGGCCGGGGTCGCGCGCCTGTTGCAGCCATCCCGCCGCCGTCAGTTGCTGTGCGTCGACGTCCGCATCACGCAACAACGCGACGAGCGGCGCTTCGTCGTCGGCCGAACGCACGATGGCGTCCGGATAAGACTTCAGCAGATCGACCAGTCGCGAACGGACAGACAGATCGGCCGGCCAGCGTCGCACTGCGTCGAACAACAGCGGGAGCGCCGCGGCGTGTTCGCCGCGATCCGCGAGCCAGCTCGCGAGCAACGGATAGGCCGGCGCGAATTCCGGCGCATCGGCGATGCAGCAGCGTGCCTGCGCGATGGCGGCATCCAGGTTACCTTGCGCTGCGAGGGCCGCGCCAAGGTTGAAGCGCGTCGCCACGAGGCTGGGATCGACGGCGAGCGCGCGACGAAAGTCGTTTGCCGCGCTCGCCGCCCGCCCCAACGCAAGCAACGCGCGACCTCGATCGTTCCACAACGGCGCCGATCCCGCCGGCTGAACCAGCGGCAACGCGGCGTCGAGCCGGGCAAGCGCCAGTTCCGGCAGACCGCACGCCAGCGCGACGGCAGCAGCCAGGTGCAATCCCGCTGCGTCGCCGCGCTCGGCCGCGGCCTCGGCCAGCCGGTCGGCGAGCGTTCGGGCGTCCTCTCGCCGCCCCGACGTCCACGCGTCGCGAATGTGTTGCGACAGGGTTTCTCCGCTCGGCGGGAGGGAAGTTGTGGAGACGCTCATGATTGCCCCGTTCTTGTCGTCGGCAAACTCACCGCAGTCCATTCAACCGAGTCCACTCAGTGAACGATGCGTACAGCTCCTTCGCGTGATCATAACTCGCCGCCATCGGTGTCCGAACTGCCGGCCCGCCAAGCGCTGGTCTGGCGGCAGATTTGCCATATGGCGGAAGGACTGGCCATCGCTCCGGCGATCGACAGCCTGATCCGTCACGACGCAGTGGTCGCGCGCGCGGATACGGACGTTCCGCCCGCATCATCACGCAATCCCGGTTTCGTCGGCGTCGCCCGGCGTGCGCTCGCGCAGCAGGGCCGGCTGACACCGGGAAACGCGGCGAATCGCGGCTGGTTGCCGCGGCTGGACGACTATCGTCACGTGCCCGCGCTGCTGGACCTGTGTCATGCGCTGCTGGCTGGCGAGCCGGTCCACGCGCGGCGCGCGACGCTCCCCCTGCTGCGAGCGTGGAAAGCGGCCACCGATCTCCCCGACCGCATCGCGACCGAATTGCTCGCGTTCGTGGCGGCGCCGACGCTTCTGACGCTCGCCGATAGCGGGTGCTTGCCGCCGTTCCGGCCTGAATCCTTCCCGCTGCCGGCGGACGTTTGGCCCGTCGGTGCCGCGGGCCGGCATGCGCAGGCGGCGCTGCGATGGCTCGGATGGGTCGACGGACCGGCAGCGGCCCCGCAGTTGACAACGGAAGGCCGCATGGCGGTCGCCTTTTCCGGGCAGTTCCGCTATCCGCTGTCCTACCTGCCGATGTTGACTCGCATGGACTCGCTCCTGTTCGGCGATCCGGGCATCGCGCTGACACGCAGCGGCGACGCGACGGAGCGTCACCTGGACCGTGCCGCCGACATTCGCTTCTCGACTGAAGTGTTCCGGCGCAACTGCGCGCCTGTCCTGTCGGCAATGGCCGTGCCGCTCTTTCATCGCAGCCGGGGGGACAGCCGGCCACGGGTCGTCGTCGACGTTGGCTGCGGCGAAGCGACGTTGCTGGCGAGTTTGTTTCATGCCATTGCGAGCGAGCCCGCTGCGGCGGACGCCGCGGAAAATCTGCTGCTGGTCGGCGTCGAAAACAATCCGGTGGCGGAGCAGGCGGCGAAGCGCACGCTGGCAACCTGCGGAGCGAAGCACGTATTGATACGCGGGGACATCTCGTACCCGGACGCCATTGCCGCGCGTCTCGCCGTCGAGGGATTCGATTTCGCCGATGCGCTCCATGTCAACAAGTCAGTCATCCACGACCGCGAACTGGTTGACGCGTCGCCATCGGAGGCGGCGCATGCGGAATGGTACGGCGCGCGCGCCGGCCTTCCGGGTGCGAATGCCGATGACGGAATCTTCGCGCGGCCCGACGGCAGCCTCGTCGATGCCACGGCCGCGCAGGACGATCTCGTTCGCTTCTTTCGGCGCTGGCGCCCCTATCTCGTGCGTCACGGGATGATCGCGCTCGAGCCGCATGCGCTCACGGTCGACGCGGCGGCGGCCCTGTCGGGGCGCAGTCTGACGGCCGTGATGGAGGCGCTGCACGGATTTTCCTGCCAGTATCTGGCTACCCTGGACCGCTTCACCGAGGCGATCGGCGTCTCGGGACTGCGCCTCGCCGCGCAACGGCTCATCGGATCGGAACTGACCGGGCACGTGCACATGAGCTGCAGCCATCTTGTCGCCGAGCGCGATTCACGACATGGCCTGTAGAAAACCGGTTACGACCGGCGCCAGCGCGCTGACGTCGAATTGGTAAGCCCCGTGCCCGAACGGGCTGGTCAGATGATGATGGGCGACGGCGGTGCCGTTGCTCGCGATCGCATCCGCGAGCCGCGCGATCTCGGCACGCGGGTAGCGCCAGTCCGATTCGTAGGACACCAGCAGCACCGGCTTGTCGATGGCCGACACGCCGGACGACAGATCGGGATATCCGTCCGCCAGATCGAACAGGTCCATCGCCTTGGTCAGGCAGATCAGCGAATTGGGATCGAAGCGCAGGCTCGCGTTCGCACGCACGCGGGCGAGAAAGGCTTCGACGGCGAATTCGGGCGCCGGAAACGCAGGCGGCGGCACACCGCCATCGGCCGCCGGTGTATCGGCCCGGCGCCGGCCGAACTTTTCCGCCAGCGTGTCCCGGTCGAGCCACAGCACGGAGCCGATCATCGCACCCAGCCCCATGCCGGCCAGCGGCCCCTGCGCCTGTCCGTAATAATCTCCGCCCTGCCAGCCGGGATCGGCGTAGATCGCCTGCCGCATCAGCTCCCACAACGCGATGGTGTACGCGGACGTGAACGGCGTCGCGCTGATGGCGATCGCGCACGACAAGCGAGACGGGTGACGACGCGCGAATTCGAGTACCTGGAAGCCGCCCATGCAGCCGCCGGCGGCCGCGCGAAAGCGGGGAATGTCCAGGCGATCCTGCAAGCGGGCCCATGCATCGGCCATGTCCGCCATGGTGACGCGCGGAAAGCGCATGCCGAAAGGCTGGCCGGTATGCGGATCCGTGGCGGCCGGCCCCGTCGATCCAGCGCACCCACCCGGCACGTTCGCACAGACGATGAAGTAGCGATCGGTGTCGAACATCCGGCCCGGGCCAATCGCCAGCTGCCACCATGGCTGCGGCGGCCCGCCGGGCAGCGGGGCTCCGGCCGCATTCTGATTTCCCGTCAGTCCATGGCAAATCATGATCGCGTTATCGCGACTGTCGTTCAGACTGCCATAGGTTTCCACGGCCAGATCCAGGCGAGCAAGCGTTCCACCGGTCACCATGCGCATCGGCTCGTCGAACGAGACCGTGAAGCGGTGTTGGTCCAGGCTCGGTTCCGTTTCTTTCTCGTTCATAGTCGGGTCAACCGTCCCGCGAAGTAAAGTCGTGACATCTGTCCCGAAAGAAAACCCTGTACTTCCGTGAGGCGATCAGTCTACGCTCCTGACTTTACTTTGCGCAGATGCAAACTAAACTCCGATCTTCTTGATGTCGAGAAGTAAAGTCGAGACTTTGCGAGGCGATGGTGGTGGAAAATTCCCGTCCGGATGAGCGGGTATGACCAAGATGAGCGTAAATTCCTATCATAAGATTTCTAGTTATGAAGATTGGGAAAATCATTCCAATCTGACCCTGTAGCACGAAGTTTTCTTGCGCTAATCTGAGCGGCCCGCTGCGATCCAGAGGACTCGCATGGCCACCATCGAACGCACCGCGTACCCACGCTTCCCCAAGGTTCTGGCCGCCGGGGATCTGGACGCCGGCTACACGCCGCTGCCTGAGGAATTGGAATGGGCGCGCCGCTCGACACGAGGCGAGCGGCCGCGTCTCGGCCTGCTGGTGCTGCTCAAAGTCTTCCAGCAGATGCATTATTTCCCGACGCTCGACGCGATTCCGGCATTACGCGGCGATCCGCGATTACCTCGGCGTGACGCCCTACTACGGGAGCGACGCCAACACGATCGCCACGCGGGCAGCGCACACGGCGGCGCTGGCCATGGACCAGCCTGTCGACATCATCAACGCGACGATCGACGAGCTCATCGCGCAGGACATCGAGTTGCCGGCGTTCTCCACGTTGGACCGGATCGCCGAGCAGATTCACGCGAAGACGCAGACGCGCCTGTTCCGGCGCGTCGCGCGGCGGCTCACCGACGGGCAGAAGCGCGACCTCGATCGACTCCTCGTGCGGGATCTGGCGAACCGCCAGACGGCCTACAACCGCATCAAGCAGCATGCGAAGCGCCCCTCTCGCCAGCATCTGGACCTGCTGATCGACCAGATCGCCTGGCTCGACGGGCTCGGCGATTTCACTAAAGCGCTTGTCGGCATCCCGGCGTCGAAGCTGCGCTCGCTGGCTGCCCAGGCGACGAGCCTGGACGCGGCGAACCTGAAGGAAACCCAGCCCGAGAAACGCTACGCGCTGATCATCGCGCTCCTCAATCGCATGCGCGTGCGGGCCCGCGACGACTTGGCCGAGATGTTCGTGCGCCGCATGGGCGCCATTCACAAGCGGGCGAGCGATGAGCTGGAGGTGATCCAGCGCAAGCAACGCGACCAGATCGAAAATCTCGTCGTCCTGCTCGATGGCGTGGTCGACATTCTCGTCGACCAGCCCAACGACATGACCATCGCGCAGTCGATCCGCAAGTGGCTCGCGCCGACAGGGGACCTCGAACCGCTGCGTGAGAGCTGCGCGGCGATCCGCGCCTTCAGCGGCCGCAACTACTTGCCGCTGCTCTGGAAGCATTTCCGCGCGCATCGCGCAGTCCTCATGCGCGTGGCGCACACGCTCGAATGGAACTCGACGAGCCAGGTGCGAACGCTGCTCGACGCGCTCCAGGTGGTGCGGGAAAACGAGACGCTGCACCGCGAATGGATCGATCTCGACGTCGATCTGAGCTTTGCCGCGCCTCGCTGGCGCAAGCTCGTGCGTCGCTCGCATGGCGAGGGGGCACCAACGAACCGGCGCTATCTCGAACTGTGCGTGTTCTCGTACATGGCCGAGGAGCTGCGTGTCGGCGACTTGTGCGTGTCGGGTTCGGACGCGTATGCCGACTACCGAGATCACTTGCTGCCGTGGCGCCAATGTGAACAGTTGCTGCCCGAGTATTGCGCCAAGGTCGGCCTGCCGGCTACCGGCAGCGGTTTCGTCGCCGGGTTGCGACAGTGGTTGACCGAGACGGCACGCAAGCTCGACGACGATTTCCCGAGCAAGCGCGAACATGTCACGATCGGGAAGGACGGCGAGCCGATTCTGCGCAAGACCGTCGCGCGCGAGATTCCGGCGAGCGTGATCGCGCTGCAAGAGCGGCTCAATGCGCGCATGCCGACGCGCAACGTGCTCGATATCCTCGCCAACATCGAGCACTGGACGCATTTCACGCGGCACTTCGGCCCGCTCTCAGGCAGCGATCCAAAAATCCAGAAAGCCGCTGAGCGCTACCTGCTGACGATCTTCGCGATGGGCTGCAACCTCGGTCCCACTCAGGCGGCCCGTCATCTGGACGCGGACGTGACGGCGCACATGCTCTCGTTCGTCAATCGCCGGCACATGAGCCTCGACAAGCTCGAAACCGCGCATCGCGAACTCGTCGAGCTGTACCTGCGGCTCGATCTGCCCAAGCACTGGGGCGACGGCAAGACGGTGGCGGCCGACGGCACCCAGTACGACTTCTACGACAACAATCTGCTGGCCGGCTACCACTTCCGCTATCGCAAGATGGGCGCTGTCGCGTACCGGCACGTCGCCGACAACTATATCGCGGTGTTCCGGCATTTCATTCCGCCCGGCGTGTGGGAGGCCATCTATGTCATTGAGGGGCTGCTGAAGGCCGGCCTCTCCGTCAAAGCCGACACGGTTCATGCCGACACGCAGGGCCAATCGGCCGCCGTCTTCGCCTTCACGCATCTGCTTGGGATCAGGCTGATGCCGCGCATCCGCAACTGGAAGGACCTCGTGCTTTACCGGCCAGACAGCGCCGCAAAATACAAACACATCGACAAGCTCTTCACGAACACGATCGACTGGGCGCTGATCGATCGGCACTGGCAGGAACTGATGCAGGTCGCCCTGTCGATTCAGGCCGGTACGATTTCCTCGCCGCTGCTGCTGCGCCGGCTGGGCTCGGAAAGCCGTAAGAACCGCCTATACCTCGCGGCGCGCGAGCTCGGCAACGTCGTGCGCACGGTGTTTCTGCTCGAGTGGATCGGCAGTCGCGAGCTGCGCCAGGAGGTGACGGCGAACACGAACAAGATCGAGTCGTACAACGGTTTCGCCAAATGGCTGTCGTTCGGGGGTGACGTGATCGCCGAGAACGAGCCGGAAGAGCAGCAAAAGCGGCTGCGCTACAATGACCTGATCGCCTCAGGCGTGATCCTGCAAAACACGGTCGACATGATGCGAGCGTTGCGCGACATGGTGGCCGAGGGCGAGAAAATCCGCGTGTCGGATATTGAGTTCCTGAGTCCGTATCCGACGCACAACATTCGCCGTTTCGGACGCTACAAGCTGCACCTTGATCGGCCGCCCGAGACCTGGATCAACGACGCGCTGTTCGGTCAGGCCGCACGCCCCGACATTGAACCGATGTGAGGCGCCATGAGCGCAAGATCTGCTGTGACAACAACGCCCTATGGCGAGGTCGATGCCGCCTCGCTGGAGAAGCTGGAGGCGACCTACGACACCACGCGCATGCTGGATGCCGTGACGAGCCTCGATGAGGTGCGCGCGAGCCTCAACGATCCCGAAGGCCTGCGCGACGATCTGCTGCGCCTGCATAGTATGGCCCATACGATCCTCAACGGCGCCAGCCTCACGGTCGCAGCCCAGGACGTGCCGTTCGTCGACCAGGTTTCGGACGTCATAGACCAAATTGAGCAGTACGTGGCCGAGTTGCAGGCGATTCGTGATGTGCTTCAATCGCTCGAGACGCTTCGTCCTGGTGATGGGAATGATTGCATGCTCCGTTAAGAAACTCGCCGATGGCCCGACATCCAGTCAGTTACCTCCTACCGCAGATAGACTGACGGATCAGTTACAATCTGGTCGAGTAATGCCCGTCATGCGGACATCGCATCCCGACATTTTTCTTCTAGTTTTCAAGGACGTGTGCTAGCCTATACGTCGTCATGACTTCGGGGGCGGGCCATGAAAGCCAAGTTCTTGGTTCCATTGACGACAATTATCGCCGCAATAGCGGCGGAGCATTCGAGCGCTGCGGTGCTCCCGCCTACCAATCAGATCCAAGAACGAGAGGCGCTGCCCGTGCCAGGCGCGGCAGGAGATCAAAGCGGGAAATTGACTGTCCGCGCCGGAGAAGATTCTTTCAGCTTCGTGCTGAAGCGCTCTACCCAGACAGGCCTTTTGATGGCCCAGCACGAGTCTCACGAATCTCACTCGTCACATAGCTCGCACAGTTCGCACTACTCGCACCGTTCGGGCGATTACTAAACAAGCTATCGACTCCGTGGCGCGACCGCTCCAGAGGAAAGATCCCAAGGCGGATGTCGTGTGAAATCAGAATTAAACGACCTTCTTTTGAGTCACTTTTATGCCTGGCGAAATCACTTTGCTGTTTGACGCCGCTGTGTATTCTGTTGACTCGATTCAAAAGGCGGCTTACCGTTCTATCCATAAGGTCTCTACCGATATTCGCTGCCGGGAGGGGTGCATCGAGTGCCGCCTCACGCTTGATCCCACAGTCACAGATGCTGAAGGGGTCGCTCACGAATTCAAGAAAGAAGTGCTGGATCAAGAGCTTCGGACGAAGATTGCCGCCGAGACGCGCTCGATCCGACATCTGATTTTGGCGCTGGCTTTTTCGCGCACCGGACTGATTCGGGATTCCGAGTGAGCAAATTCATCTCTCCCGAGTTCTTTTCGGCCAAAGGCAATTACTCACTTCTGCCATTCAATTTCACTTTGCTCGAGGAAGACACATACGTCGTCACCAACATGGCTGGTGAGATGCTGTTATTGGATCGTGTGACACTTGATAGGCTTGTCAATCATCAGGTAATACCAAGCGACAATATATATCCGGATCTTCGTGCAAAGCAATTCATCGTCGAAATCGACGATCAAGCTCCAAATGAACTCCTGGCGCTGAAAATGCGCACTCGATTTCAACGTTTGCCGAATTTCACCAATCTGCATATTTTTGTGGTGACGCTGCGTTGCGATCATAGCTGCCCATATTGCCAAGTGTCGCGCCAGTCGGAGAATCGTGCGGCGTTCGACATGACGCCGGAGATCGCCGATCGATCCTTGGACCTGATGTTCCGCTCGCCGTCGCCTGCCCTGAAAATCGAATTCCAGGGTGGTGAACCTTTACTCAACTTCGAGCTGATCCGATATGTCGTCGATAAGGCCAGGGCACGCGCGAAGATGGAAGACCGAGAGCTGGAAATCGTAATTGCAACAACCCTCTCGTTGGCGACCAGAGATATCCTGGAGTACTGCCGGGATAACCTGATTCTGCTGTCAACCTCCTTGGACGGCCCCCGGAGCCTCCACAACCAGAATCGACCGCGGCCTGGTCATGACAGCCACGAACGGTGTATAGCAGGGCTTCGGCTAGCACGCGACATCGTGGGCTTTGACCGAGTGTCCGCCTTGATGACGACCACGGAACGTAGCTTGAGGCATGTCAGGGACATCATCGACGAATACGTGGGTCTAGGCTTTCCCGGCATTTTCCTGCGGCCGCTTTCGCCATATGGATTCGCTATGAAGACTAAGGCTTACGAAGCCTACACCACTGAGCATTGGCTGAAATTTTACAAGGATGGGTTAGATTACATACTCGAATTGAACAAATCGGGTATTTTCTTTCGTGAGTTCTATTCCTCCGTTGTGCTCCATAAAATTTTCACTGCCAATGACCCGGGATTTGTTGATTTGACCAACCCGGCCGGTATCGGCATCGGCGCTATCGTCTTCAATTACGACGGTGGCGTTTTTGCTTCGGACGAGAGTCGGATGCTGGCGGAAATGGGGGACACGAGTTTTCGCCTCGGCGACGTCATGACAAACAGCTATGAAGAGATCTTCTTGTCCGATCGCCTCCTTAGCGCACTAGAGGAGTCGTTTACTCTTTCGGCGCCAATGTGTTCTGAGTGCGCCTTCGAGCCCTTTTGCGGCGCCGATCCCGTGTACTCCCATACCGTATACGGGGACACGTTGGGGCGAAAGCCGAGCTCTGAATTTTGCAAACGCAACATGTCCATCTTCCGGCACCTCATTAAGCTGATGCGGGATGACGAACAGGTCGCGGATATTTTCAGAGGGTGGGTCGCATCGTGTTAAAGCTGAGTGGGAAGGTAATTGAAATCAAGGTCGCCTCCGAGGTCAGAGAACCGCGAACTCAACATGGCTCGTCGGCCGGCATCCTGTACACGGTGGCGCAGCGTACTAACTTGCCGGCCCCCCTGAAGGCGCGTAGCGCATACCTTGTCCGCGAGACTCACATCCCTGGCGGCTTCGCTCATTACCTAGCGCTGAAAAGGGATGCGCACTACCTGTCAGGGCTCCCCCCCGAAGCAAGCTCCACTGTGCTCCCGGATGACTACGACTACGTGGCTGACGGAGACATCATTCGCCTAAATTCGGTGCGTGGCGAAATTCGCGTGCTGTACCGTAAGAACAGTCCGCACAACGCGATCCTCGTCACGGAGCAGTGCCAACACTATTGCCTCATGTGCTCCCAGCCTCCGAAGGACGTCGATGACAACTGGCTCCTCGATGAAGCCATAGAACTGATTCGCCTAATCCCCCGGACCACAGAGGCGCTGGGTTTTACCGGGGGGGAGCCGACTCTGTACAAAGATCGTTTTCTGGACGTGCTGCGTCTCGCGAAGTCGTTGCTACCGCAAACCAAACTTCACATCCTGTCCAATGGGCGCCTGTTTGTAGACCGGGCATTTGCGGCCCATTACGCCGCCGTCGATCATCCGGATATGACGATCGGGATTCCTGTGTACTCGGACGATCCGGCGATGCACGACTATATCGTGCAGGCTAAGGGGGCATTTGATGAGACCATCCGGGGCATCCTCCATCTCAAAGAGTTGGGCCAGAAGGTCGAGGTCCGCGTCGTTCTGCACAAACTCAGCATAGGGCGACTGGAGAAGCTGGCGCAGTTCATCGCGCGGAACCTGCTGTTCGTGGATCACGTGGCATTAATGGGGCTGGAGATCACTGGTTTTACCCGGGCCAACCTTGACAAGCTGTGGATTGATCCATACGACTACCGCAATACATTGAGCCGCGCCGTTCGTATCTTGGAAGATTACGGCATGCATGTCTCGGTGTACAACCACCAACTTTGCGTGGTAAATGCGGACATCAAGAATGCGTACCGGAAGTCGATTTCCGACTGGAAGAATGAATATCTGCCCATCTGCGAGCCCTGCACTCGAAGACACGAATGCGGTGCCTTCTTTTCCTCGGCAATCAAGTATCGCACGAGCGACCATATACGACCCTTCATCTGACTCCTGCCGTCGCAGAGACTGGCGAATCCCATGGATGAAGCGTCTGTTCGGATCGTAGATAGTCATTGATCTTGTCGCTGCTTGGGCGTTCAGGCGCGCTCCGTCCGTGCCGGCGGGCGCTCAGTTGGGCAAATTTTTCTGCCAGCCATTCGAGATCGCGGTACAGTTCGGTGTCGCCCTCCTTGTGCCGGAGGTCTGTCGCGAAGTCCCGGGCCGCATGCCAATAGCCTTCGACGGCCACCGAAAAATAGTTCCACACGATCCGCGTCTCAAGCACCTGCTCCCGTGTGAGGTGCGCCAGGTGCTCGAAAAACTCCAAGACTGTTTCATCGATCAGGGGCTTTTCAGCCTGATCCGGGTACAACCGTGCACTCAACAATTTTGTGGCGAAGGCCCGCCGCAGGCCGCGCATGGTGGGGTCCTGGAAGTCGCGGGTGAGTTGCGTGAACAGCTGCAGGCCGGTGGACCGCTTGGCTTCGGCAATCTGCGCTCGCACCAACCTAAAAGTGATTACGGCCATTGCCACGGTGGCGGCCGCCGTACAAATGCTCGCCCACGCGGTGGCGATCGCTGCCGATGACTGGTCCATGGGTGCCCTTTCGGCGTCGAAACGACCTGCACAAGTCAGCCCCCGCTCGATCACACTCATCGACGCTTGATGGCGCTGACTTTCTCGTTCTCGTCTTTGTTGATTATGTCGTAGATCATGTACTGACGGCCATTATACGTAACCGACCTGGAGCAAATTACGACTTCCTCGGGAGGCTGTGAACGCCGGTCCAAATCCGACACTAAACGACGGCGTTTTGGAATTGAGCGTTTGAAGTGGCCGTGCTTGGAAGATGATGTTTGCGGGGTAGCGACGCTGCGGATGCCTGACGCTT
>NZ_LOWC01000088.1:0-1167 GCF_001522845.1 Burkholderia sp. BDU5
TGGTTCGGCCGCGTGCCGGCCTTCCTGATCACGCTCGACGCGCACTACGCGCGCGAGTGCAACGACCTGCAGTGGTGCGCGCTGATCGAACACGAATTGATGCACATCGCTCAGAAGACGGATGAGTTCGGCGCCCCAGCCTTCACGAAGGATGGGTTTCCCAAGCTGGGCATCCGCGGGCACGACGTCAGCGAGTTTGTCGGGATCGTGGCGCGGTACGGAACCGGTGGTCCGGATAGCGACATTTCCAAGATGGTCAGGGCCGCGAACGCCGGGCCAACTGTCTCTCACGTGTCGATAGCACAAGCATGCGGGACTTGCATATTGAAGGCGGCGTGAACATGGAGCGTTGGAAAGAAATTCCGGATTTCCCAGACTATGCGGTCAGCGATCATGGGCGCGTAAAGCGGCTAACATCGCGGACGTGCGCGCGGGCAGGATCTATTCTGAGAGCTTGTGCACGCAGCAAGGACCGTCCGTATCTATCGGTGGATCTGTGCGCGAACGGTAAGCGTCGCACGGAGATGGTCCACATCCTGGTTGCTCGAGCGTTTCTCGATCCTGTTCCGTTCGCAGGAGCCGAGGTGAACCACATTGACGGCGACAAGACGAATCCGCATTTCGAGAATCTCGAGTGGGTTACGTCGTCAGGAAACTCTCTGCATGCCTACGCTGCCGGTCTCGCTGACGCGAAGGGCGAAGCCAATGGTCAGGCCAAGTTGACAGCGGCTCAGGTGCTTGAAATTCGCGCCTTGTCTAGCGGGAGGCGTGGCGAGCAGGCTGCGCTCGCCCGGCAGTTTGGCGTAACCGATTCAGCGATCCGCAGCGTATTGAGCCGCAAAACTTGGTCGCACATCTGACGCGCGACGCCGCGTAGCCCATCTGAACATTTCCCGCCATGGCAGCACTCCCCGAACCCATCAAGGTGTTCGTCACGCAGGCGCTCGCCTGCTTTGACACGCCGTCGCGCGCGGCGAAGGCCGTGCGCGAGGAATTCGGCGTCGAAGTGTCGCCGCAGCAGTGCGAGCGCTACGACCCGACGAAGCGCGCCGGCTCGACGCTCAGCAAGAAGTACCGCGACATCTTCGAGCGGACGCGCGAAGAGTTTCTGAAGGACACCTCGCGCATCGGCGTCTCGCACCGCGCGGTGCGCCTGCGCGCGCTCGA
>NZ_LOWC01000089.1:0-1229 GCF_001522845.1 Burkholderia sp. BDU5
GTCGCGCGCATCACCAGGTTGCCGTTGAAGCAGTAGTCGCGGCAGATCGTGCCGACCTCGCCGCCGTTCTCGAAGCGCTTGCGCGCGCCGGGTTCGCGCGCGAGCTGAAGGCCCGCGACGAGCCCCGCGCCCGCGATCTCGCCGACGATCGGATGATCGGCGAACGTCTCGCGCAGCCGCTGCTGGAAGTACGGGCCGGTGTCGGTCTTCACGCGCTCGACGATCTTCTCGTCGCGCAGCACCTTCAGATTCGCGACCGCCACCGCCGCCGCGACCGGATGCCCCGAATACGTCATCCCGTGATTGAACTCGCCGTGCGCGATCAGCGCATCAGCGATCCGGTCGGACAGCGCGACGGCGCCCATCGGCACATAGCCGCTCGTCAGCCCCTTCGCGAGCGTCATCAGATCGGGCTCGAAGCCGAAGTGCCGATGCGCGAACCATTCGCCGGTGCGCCCGAACCCGCCGATCACTTCGTCGGCGACGAGCAGCACGTCGTACTTGCGGCAGATCCGCTCGATCTCGGGCCAGTATGTCGACGGCGGAAAGATCACGCCGCCCGCGCCCTGGAACGGCTCGCCGATGAACGCGGCGACGTTCTCCGCGCCGAGCTCGAGAATCTTCGCTTCGAGCTGTTGTGCGCGGGCGAGTCCGAATTCTTCCGGCGTCAGATTGCCCTGCGCTTCGCCGAAGAAGTACGGCTGATCGATATGGACGACGTGCTCGACCTTCGACGGCATCTGCTCGTGCATGTAGCCCATGCCGCCGAGCGTCGCGCCCGCGATCGTCGAACCGTGATAGCCGTTCCTGCGCGAGATCACGACCTTCTTCTGTGGTTGGTTCTGCGTGCGCCAGTATTGATGGACGACGCGCAGCACCGTGTCGTTGCCTTCCGATCCGCTGTTGCAATAGAAGAAGTGATTGAACGACGGCGGCGCGATCTCGGCGAGCAACGCCGACAGCTCGATGATCGGCGGGTGCGTCGTCTTGAAGAACGTGTTGTAGAACGGCAGTTCCTGGAGCTGCCGATACGCGGCGTCCGCGAGTTCCTTGCGGCCGTAACCGACGTTCACGCACCAGAGCCCGGCCATCCCGTCGATGATCTTGTTGCCGTCGGAATCCCACAGATAGACGCCTTCGGCCTTCACGATCACGCGGCTGCCGGCGCGATTGAGCGCGCCCATGTCGGAAAACGGATGGATGTGATGCGCGGCGTCGAGCGCGCGGTA
>NZ_LOWC01000090.1:0-15538 GCF_001522845.1 Burkholderia sp. BDU5
CAGAGCGCGACGGTGGTGGGGCCGGAGATGTCGGAAGTGCATACCGACAAGCTCGGTCGGATCCGCGTGCACTTCCACTGGGACCGCTACAAGACGACGGAAGCGGATGCGTCGTGCTGGATTCGCGTGACGCAGGCGTGGGCGGGCAAGGGCTGGGGCGTGATCGCGATGCCGCGGGTCGGGCAGGAAGTGATCGTGATCTACGTCGACGGCGATCTCGATCGTCCGCTTGCGACGGGGATCGTCTACAACGGCGAAAACCCGACGCCGTACGATCTGCCGAAGGACATCCGCTACACCGGCCTCGTCACACGTTCGATCAAACGCGCGGGCGGCTTTCCGAATGCAAGCCAATTGACGTTCGACGACCAGCGCGGCGCGGAGCGCGTGATGATCCATGCAGAGCGCGACGCACAGCAGACGGTCGAGCGCAACAGCTCGACGTCGATCGCGCAGGATCTGAACTTGTCGGTCGACGGAACGTCGACGTCGGTCGTCGGGATCTCGGTCAGCTTCACGGGCATCTCGGTGTCGTACACCGGCCTCGACGTGAGTTTTACTGGGGTGTCCGCGAGCTTCACCGGTCTGAGCACGTCGTTTACCGGCGTGAGCACGAGCTTCACCGGCGTGTCGACGTCCTTCACCGGCGTCGATACGAGCTTCACTGGCGTATCCACCGGATTCAAGGGCGTCGACACGAGCTTCACCGGCATCGGGACGTCGATGGTCGGCGTATCGACGAGCATCACCGGCTCCGGCAATTCGGTGACGGGCGTATCGAACAGCATGACCGGGATCGATTCGTCGTGGACCGACGTCAGCATGTCGACGACCGGCCAGTCGGAGAGCATCACCGGCGTGTCGCTGTCGTACACGGGCACGTCGAACAGCATGACGGGCACGAGCACGTCGGTGACGGGCACGTCGACAGACATCACCGGCACGTCGATGTCGAACACGGGCAGCTCGACGAGCATCACGGGAACGGATATGTCGACGGTCGGCAGTGCGACGAGTATCACGGGTTCGAAGATGTCGGCCACCGGTAGTTCCGTGGATACGACGGGCTCGGACGTATCGACGACGGGCAGCAAGATGTCGGTCACCGGCTTCAGCTTCTCGTATACGGGAGCGAGCTACGAGGACGTGGGCATCGATCTGAAGAAGCTCGGGATGCAGACGAAGAACTGACCTATGCGACATATCAAACCACAAGCGGCCCTCGTGGCCACGACGAATACGCAAATCGGCGCGCAGCCGATGCTCGCGATCAGCATCGGGATGGGCTTCCGGCTCGATCAGCCATCGATCCTCGTGCACGAAGCGGCCGTCTGGGAGGCGCTGAAAGCGGCCGCGCCGTCGCTGCCGCTGTATGAAGCCGCATTGCCGAAGCAGCGCGCCGAATGGCTGCTCGCCGGCCACTCGCCGCATCCCGTCTCGCCCGGCGCTCGCGCGCGCAATGTCGACTGGACCGCATGGGTCGAGCTCGACGGCGTTCGCAAGATCGTCTCGTGCGCGATGTCGCTCGGCGACGAGCACGCGGAAGGCGGCTTTGCGAGCATCGCGGTCGATCACCGGCACGCGGCGGCGGGCGGCGCGCAGGAAAACCCGTTCGGCGTGACATCGGGCGCGCCGCCGCTGCAGCAACTGCGCACGTTCGGCGTCGGTCCCGCGCCGCTTGCGGCGATGGGCGCGATCGGCAGCGACTGGCCCGAGCGCACGCAATGGATGCCGACGCGGCCGGGCACCGTCGACGCGATGGCGCAGGACGGCACGCACATGGGCTGGCCCGCCGACGTCGATCTGCGCTTCTTCCAGCAGGCGGCGCCCGACCAGTGGGCGCGCGGCGAATGCTGGACGCCCGGCGCGCGCTTCGAGCTGAGCGGTTTCGGGCCGCGGGGCGAAGGCTTCATGGGCGAGCTGCCGCGTCTCGCACCGGTCGCGCTCGTGACGCGAAACGGGCGTCCGGGCATCGAGCGCCTGTCGTTCAAGCAGCAGACGGTGTGGTTCCTGCCGGATCGCGGCATCGGCGTGCTGTGGTGGAACGGCGCGGTCGCGCTCGATTTCCTGCTCGACGACAGCCCGACGATGCTCGTCGCCGCGTTCAAGGACGAGTCGGAGCGAATCGACATCGACGCGCTGATGAAGTTCGCCGATCAGCGCACGGACCTGAATTGCACCGATCCTCTGCAGCAGGCCGATCACGAACTGATGCCGGCCGTCGCAAAAGGCTGGACCTGGGAGATGATCCTCGACACGGAAGATCACCCGCGCTTCGCTCCGGCGCCGCGCGGCTATGAAGAAGTCCGTGCGCGGGTCGAGCAGAACCGCCGTCAGCTGATCGAGGCGCGCGATGCGAGCGAGCGGCTCTCCGCGTTCGAGGAAGCGAATCGCAACGCGAAGCTGCCGGGCGCGCCGCGCGGCGGCGAGAACTGGCGGACCCGGCTGCGTCATGCGAAGACGCCCGAGCTCGCGAACGTCACGATTCGCGATGCCGATCTGTCGTCGCTGCGTTTCGACGGCTGGAAGTTCGACGACGTGCGTTTCGAGCGCTGCACGCTCGATCGCAGCGAATGGATGAACTGCCGGCTCAATCAGGTGCATGCGGTCGACTGCTCGTTCGCCGACGTGAAAATGAGCGACGGCTGGTGGAAAGGCGGCAAGATCCAGCGCTGCAATCTCGAGCGCAGCGCGTGGCTGAACATCGAGATCGACCGGATCTCGATCGACGAGTGTCGGCTCGACGACCTGAAGGTCGCGGGCGGCTCGTGGGCGATGCTGTCGGTGCAGGGGCGCGGCGGCGTGCGCGGCGACGTTCAGGATGTCGAATGGCGCTCAGTGTCGTGGTCCGAGGTGAGCGCACCCGGCTGGACCTGGACGCGCGTGCGCGCCGACGATCTCGCGATCGTCGAATGCGGGATGGCGGGCCTTGCGGTGTCGCAGTGCACGCTCTCGAAGCCGAGCATCCTGCTGACCGACCTGTCGGCGAGCGTCTGGCAGCGCAGCATGCTGACGTTCGCGGTGCTGTCGCGCGGCACGTCGATCAATGGCGCACGGCTCACCGATTGCGTGTTCAAGTCATCGAGCCTGCAGGAGCTGCGCGCGGACCGCGTGCAGGTCGATCACTGCTCGTTCATGCAATTGAACGCGCAGCACCTGCATGCGCAGCAGTCGCACTGGAGCCGCACGGTGCTCGACGGCGCGAACGTGATGCATGCGCAGTTGACGGGCACGTCGTTCGATCGCTGCTCGCTGAAGGAGGCGATGCTGTACGGCGCCGACATGCGGCAGACGCGGATGCGCGACTGCAATCTCGTCCGGGTCCGCACGTCGTGGATCCATCCGCCAGAAGCGGGCGCGTGGCGCGGCAATCTGAACGCGGGCCAGCTCGACGTGCCGAGGAGGGTGGGATGAGCACGATCCGCTCGACGGTGCCGCCGCCGCCGCTGCCCGAAGTCGTCGAAGGGCAGCACTACGCGTCGCCGCAGCGCGATGTCGCGCTCGCGGACACGCTCTTCATCGATTGCCACTTCGATCGCGTCGAATGGTCCGGCTGCCGGCTGTCGAATCTGCGCTTCGTGAACTGCACGTTCGACGCGAATCGCTTCGATCGCTGCGAGCTGCTGAAGCTCACGCACGAGTCGAGCCGAATCCGCGCGGGTGCGTGGACGCAGAGCGCGTTGCGCGGCGTGTCGTTCAACGAATGCGAGATCGAAGGCGGCGCGTGGACGGGCAGCCTGCTGAAGGACGTCGTGTGCGCGCAGTCGAAGGGCGCGGGCTGGACGTTCGACGGCGTGCGCGGCGCGCATGTGTCGCTCGTCGCGGGTAATTACTCGGGCGTCACGCTGCGCGGTGGCCATTGGAGCGACACGTCGTGGATCGGCAGCCAGTTCGCCGATCTGCGGCTCGAAGCCGTCGGGTTCGAGAACCTGATCGCCGGGCAAAGCGGTTTTCTGCGCGCCGTGCTCGTCGAATGCCGCGGCATCAACGTGCGTTGGATCGACTCGCGAATCGAGCGGATGACCGTGCACGGCTGTGAGCTGAAACAGGCCGCATGGTCGCACAGTACGTGGGCGACGGGCGAGATCCATGCGAGCCGGCTGCCGCTCGCGAGCTTCGATCATGCGACCGTCAACGGCCTGACCGTGACGAACAGCGACTTGTCGCAGGCGATCTTCGACAGCGCGAGCGTCGTGGACAGTGCGTTGCAAGGCGTGCGCGCGCCGCGGATCGCATTGCGCGACGCGTGGATTACGCGCGTGAATCTGTCGGGCGCGCACCTGCAGCTACTCGACGCGCGCGGCGTGCATCTCGAACGCGTCGACCTGCGCGGCGCCGACTGCCGCGGCGGCAACCTGGTCGGCCAGCCGCGCCAGGCATGGAGCGCGGCGGATACGCGGGATGCGGTTTTCGAGGAAGCCACCGGCGCCGACGACGAGCTCTGGTGGCAGCGAGTCCAACCCGGAGCAAGAGGAGTTTGACGATGAGCATGCGGGAAATGTCTGCCGTGCACGACACGCTTGCATACGAGTGTGACGACGACGCGGTATCGCGTCATGCGCTGACGCGAATCATGAAGGGCGGTGCGCGGGTGCGCGACGCGGGGCCGGGTGTGCATGACGTGCGTGCGGAAGCACCGTCGCGCGAGCCGGCATCGTCCGCGCCCGCTGCTGCGACGACGATGCTCGCGTGCGTCGGCGAAGCGCATACGGCGGCGGGCGAATGGCTCGTCACCGTGCAGCCCGGCGCCGTGTTGCGCGCGAAGAAGGCGGTGAGCTGCGTCGTCGCGCCGCAGCCGGGCGATCTCGTGCAGATCTGCCGCGACGGCGAGCGCTGCTGGGTGCTCGCGGTGCTCGAACGCGACGAGGCGAGCGACGAGGTGGCGCTCGATTTCGGCGACGCGCACGTCGCGCTGCGCGCGCGCGACGTGCGCGTCGAGGCGCGCGACCGGCTGTCGCTCGAGGCCGCGCAGCTCGCGAACCGCGCGCAGGTGATCACGCAGGCGGCGGCCGAGCGCCAGACGCACGTGAGCGGCACCGACGCGACGCATGCGGGCAGCACGATCGTCCACACCGAGCGGCACATGGCGATGCATGCGAAGAGCGCGGTCGTCACGGCATCGTCGCTGCTGAAGATAGACGCAGGCCAGATCCATATGGGCTGAGCGTCGCTCGCGCCCGGTTTCTTGAAGGAGATTGTCATGTTTGCAAATTGCTCTGCTGGAGGGATGGCGCTGTCGGGCGCCGACGTCTGCAAGACGCCGCCCCTTGCGATTCCCGTGTCGTATCCGAACATCGCGAACAAGCCCGAGGCCGTGCCGAACGTGCCGAACATCATTTATGCGGGCGGTCCGGTGCACAACCTGAACACGATCATTCCGGTCACGCACAGCGACGAGCCGGGCTCGATGGGCGGCGTCGCGTCGGGCACCGTCTCGGGGCCGTCGCGACACGTGAAGGGCTCGGGCAAGGTGATGATCCAGGGCGCGCCGCAGACGCGCCTCACGGACACGAATCTGCCGAACAACCAGAACACGGCCGGGAATTCCGTCGCGCCGTCGCAGACGATCACGATGACCCTCAGCTGAACGCCGTGCGTCGCATGATGGGCCCCTTCAAATCGTTCGCCGCGGCGGTCGCGCTTTGCCTGCTCGCGGGCTGCTCGATGTTTTCTTCGTCGAAACCCGAGGAGCCGCGGCAACTGCACGTGACGCTCGTCGGCGGCAGCCGGCTGAACGTCGCGCCGACGGGCGAGCCGCGCCCGGTGCAGACATGCGTCTACGTCGTGGGCGCGGCCGACTGGCTGCCGACGCAGGGTAGCGACGACTCGTCGTGCGCGTCGCGCGGTCAGGACAGCACGGTCGTCGCCGACTCGCGCCACGTGATCGCACCGAACCAGGTGTTGCAGTTCTCGCTGAACCTGCCGCGCTCGGGCGACCTCTGGCTCGTGACCGACGCCGACTACGCTCGTCGGCCGGCGAATTACGCGCCGCTGCGCATCCGCATCGAGGGCCGCGGATTGATTCACATGGCCGTCTGGCTCGACCGCGACGGCATCTATAACGCGTTGTTGCCGGGGCCGGTGCCCATCGCCGGCGCGGACGCCGCCCCGGCGATCCACATCGACGAGCCGCAGCCCGCGCGCAAGACGAAAACCACCTATGGGACAAGGAGAAGCAGGCAATGAGTAGTCTGCCGGTAGGACCGGTCGCGTGGAGCGACGGCATGCTGATCGAGACGCAGCACTTCCAGCAACTCGAGCGGCATCTCGCGCATCAGGCCGCGCTTCGGCTCGGTCAGACGTCGAATCACGGCTGGGGATTCACGCTGCTCGATCTCGATCAGGACGGCCTGGGGCTCGGCCGGCTCGGGCTGCGTCACGCGCGCGGCGTGTTCCAGGACGGCACCGCGTTCTCGCTGCCGTCCGACGACCCGCTGCCGCCGCCGCTCGAAACCGAGTTCGCGCAGGCGGGCGACATCGCGTGTCTCGCGCTGCAGTCGGCGCGCACGGGCGGCCCCGAGATGGCGTTCGGCGACGTCGCGTCGGCGTCGCGCTATCGCGCCGTATCGACCGAAGTGCCCGATCTCGCGGTCGGGCTCGACGCGCCCGGCACGCCGCGGCGTCTGACGATCGAGACCGGGCAGCTCGTCACGCGCCTCTGCTGGAAGTCGCAGCTGCGCTCGGACGAAGTCGCGCTGCCGATCGCGCGCGTCGCGGGCCGCAACGCGAGCCGCACCGTATCGCTCGATCCACGCTTCATTCCGCCGCTTCTCGACACGCGCGCGCACCTCGTGCTGCGCTCGCTGATCGACGAGCTGCAGAGCACGCTGCGCGTGCGGCTCGCGAGCACGTCCGCGCAGCGCGTGCTGTCGACGGGCGGCGGCGTCGCCGACCTGATCGAACTGCTGCTGCGCCAGGCGATCGCCGAGTACCGGATGCGCCTGGCGAACCTCGACGCGTTCGATCCGCTGCCGCCCGCGATGCTGTACCACGAGCTGGTCGGCCTGCTCGGACGCCTGAGCGTGCTGCCGGGCGTCGACGAGGAGCTCGCCGACCGCGAGCTCGGCTACAACCACGACGACCTGCAGACGAGCTTCGAGCCGCTCGCGATGATGCTGCGCCAGGCGCTCGCGCGCGTGATCGAGACGCCGGTGTTGCCGCTGCGCTTCGAGGATCGCGGCGATCAGGTGCACATCTGCATCGTCGACAAGCAGTGGAACCTGAAGAAACTGATTTTTGCGTTTTCGGCCGCGATGCCGGCGGAGAAGCTGCGGCAGCTGTTGCCGCAGCAGACGAAGCTGGGCGCCGTCGAGCAGATCCAGAAGCTCGTGGACCTGCAACTGCCGGGCGCGCGTTTGATTGCGCTGCCCAATCCCCCGCGCCAGATTCCCTACTATGCCCAAAGCACGTACTTCGAAGTGGAGTCGACCGACCCGTTCTGGAAGCAGACCCTCGCCGGTTCGGCGATGGCGTTGCGCATCGTCGGCGATTTCCCCGATCTTCGCTTCGAAGCTTGGGGCCTGAGAGACGGCAAGGTGGCGTGAACCACGACATGAGACGCAATCTGCTATGAGCCTGCTACGAAACCTCTCCACTACGTTGCGCCGTGTATCGATGGCATCCAACATGCTCGACCGCGCCGCGGCGAATCCGGATCTCGCGACGCGCATACCGACGCTGTCGTCACTGTCCAACGCGGCGCTGACGAGCACCGCCGTGTCGAGCACCGGCACGACGAACGCGGTCGCGTCGGGCGGCGCGGCAGCGAGTTCGGGCGCGCCGAGTTTCGCGTCGTCATCAGCCGCCGTGCCCGGCGCGAGTCCCGCGCCCGACGCGTACTCGCACACCGACGGCGCGTCGCGCAATCCGGCGGTGCTGCAGTTCCCGGTGCCGAGCGGCGGGCAGGCGCCGGCCGATGCGCGGGCGGCGGCGCCCGTCGTCTACAGCCCGCAAGGCGAGCAGGCGGCGATCATGAAGGCGGGGCTGCAGCAGGCGAGCTGGAACAATCCGTTCGTGTCGCACGCGCTGCCCGCGGTGCTGCAGCTTCAGCGGCATCTCGCGGCGGGGCCGCTCAACCAGGCCGCGATCCGCACGCAGCTCGGGCTCGAAGTGCGGCTTTACCGTGAGCGGCTCGCGGGCTCCGGCTGCGAATGGGAACAGATCCGCGATGCGTCGTACCTGCTGTGCACGTATCTCGACGAGACCGTCAACGATTCGGCGCGCGAGCATTCGCAGGTCGTCTATGACGGCGAGCGCAGCCTGCTCGTCGAGTTCCACGATGACGCATGGGGCGGCGAAGACGCGTTCGCCGACCTGTCGCGCTGGATGAAGTCAGACGAGCCGCCGATCCCGCTTCTGTCGTTCTACGAACTGATCCTGTCGCTCGGCTGGCAGGGCCGCTACCGCGTGCTCGATCGCGGCGACGTGCTGCTGCAGGACCTGCGCTCGCAATTGCATGCGCTGATCTGGCATCACGTGCCGCCCGAGCCGCTCGGCACCGAGCTCGTCGTGCCCGCGACGCGGCGTCGCTCGTGGTGGACGGCCGGCCGCGCGGCGGCCGTCGCGCTCGGCGTGCTCGTGCTCGCCTACGGCGCGATCAGCCTCTGGCTCGATTCGCAGGGGCGGCCGATCCGCAACGCGCTCGCCGCGTGGATGCCGCCGACGCGCACGATCAACATCGCCGAGACGCTGCCGCCGCCGCTGCCGCAGATCCTGACGGAAGGGTGGCTGACCGCGTACAAGCATCCGCAAGGGTGGCTGCTCGTGTTCAAGAGCGACGGCGCGTTCGACGTCGGCAAGGCGAAGGTCCGGCCGGACTTCATGCACAACATCGAGCGGCTCGGCCTCGCGTTCGCGCCGTGGCCGGGCGATCTCGAGGTGATCGGCCATACCGATTCGCGGCCGATCCGCACGAGCGAGTTCCCGGACAACCAGGCGCTGTCGGAAGCGCGGGCGCGCACCGTCGCCGACGAGCTGCGCGCGACCGCGCTTCCGGGCGGCGCGCGCGCGCCGGAAAACGCGGTGCAGCGGAACATCGAGTACTCGGGGCGCGGCGACGGGCAGCCGATCGACACTGCGAAGACGCCCGCCGCGTACGAGCGCAACCGCCGCGTCGATGTGCTGTGGAAGGTGATTCCCGACGGCGCGCAGCGCCGCGACCGCAACCTGAACCTGCAGCAGCCGGAGAAGCCCGGCCAGGTCCCGATGCGCCCGGCGATGCCGGAAGGCGTCGAGATCGCGCCTGAAGGGCAACTGCCGTATGCGACGACGACGGAGGGCCGTCAGCCATGATCCGCACGAGCTTGAGAATTTTCGCGGCGATTCTGATCGCCGTCCTGATCTGGTGGGTGGGGCCGCTCTTCGCGTTCGGCATCTATCATCCGCTCGGCCCCATCTGGGTGCGCGAGATACTCGTCGCGCTCGTGCTGATCTGGGGCTTCTGGCCGACGCTCGCGCGGCTCTGGGCGCGGCTCGCGATGAGTCCGCGACAGGTCAAGGTCGCGCCGAAGACGAAACAGCTCGATTTCGTCGACAAGCATCTGCGCAGCCTCGACCAGCAGTTGAAGGAGCGCTGGCAGAAGGAGCCGCGCGGCCGCTGGAAGCGCTGGGTCGGCGCGCTGACGCGCCAGCATCGCGCGATGCTGCCGTGGTATCTGGTGCTCGGCTCGGAAGGCAGCGGCAAGTCGAGCCTCGTCGCGAAGGCGGTCAGTGTGTCCGGCTCGCTGCAAGATCGCGTGCTCGGCTCCGACGCGACGTACGGCCGCGGCGACGACTTCAACTTCCGCATCACGCGCGAAGCAGTGTGGTTCGACGTCGGCGGCCGCTGGAGCCTGCGCGCGGGCGTCGACGAGACTGAGCTCGATGCGTGGCGCAAGCTGCTGCGCGGGATGCGGCGGCTGCGCAAGGGCGCGCCGATCAGCGGCGTCGTGCTGTGCCTCGACGGCGTCGACATGATCGATGCGCCGCTCGACACGCGCAAGCGTCTCGCCGATTCGGTGCGTGCGCGGCTCGACGAAATGCGCGAGGCGTTCGGCCAGCAGGTGCAGGTGTACGTCGCGCTGAACGGGCTCGATCGGCTCGACGGCGCGGTGTCGACGCTATCGCTGCTCGACGCGTCGAAGTGGGCGAAAGGCGTCGGCTTCAGTCTGCCCGACGACGGCGCCGAAGCCGATGCGGCGCGCGCGGACGCGACCTGGCACCACGCGCTGCAAGGGCTGCAGCAGCGGGTCCAGCAGCAGGTGCTGTATTCGGCGCCTGCCGCGACCGAAGTAACGATGAACCATGCGCAGCTGCGTTTCGTCGAGACGCTGAGCCGCTTGCAGAAGGCGCTCGTCGCATGGCTGCACGTCGCGCTCGCGCCGGGCGAGACGCATACGGCCGCGCGGTTGCGCGGCGTGTGGCTCGGTTCGATGGCCGAGCTCGCGGATGCGCATCCGGCGGGCGCCGCCGGCCCCGGATCGTCGGGGCTGCCTGTGCCGTCGCGGGCGTTGAACGACCTATGGAACCCGCTCATCCGGCAAGTGTCGCTCGAGCGAGATTCAGTGCGGCCGAGCGGCGCGAAGTCATGGCGCGGCCGCATCGGCGACGCGTTGCGCTGGACCGCGGTGCCGATCGTCGCGCTATGCCTGCTGCTGTGGTTCGGCTGGGGCTACGTCACCGAGCGCGACTACCTCGACGGCGTGTGGGCGCAGTTCACCGAGGCGAAGCGGCTCGCGCAGGCCGAGGCGTCCTATGGCAACGACGGCGGCTCGACGCTCATCGAGATCGCGAACCAGATGCGCTACGCGCAACTGCAGGCCGAGGACGCCGCGCAGGGGATGGCGACGCCGTACTTCGAGCACGGGCTCGTCGCCGAGACGGCGCGCGACACCTATTACCGGCACTTGCAGAAGATGCTGATGCCGGAGCTGTACAACGAAGTGCGGCGCACGCTCGTGTCGCAGGTCGACGGCAGCCCGGGCGACATCTACCAGACGCTGAAGGTCTACCTGATGCTTTGCCGTCCTGATCGACGCTCGGCGGACGACGTCGTGCGCTGGCTCGACGGCCGCTGGGACGCGCTGTCGGGCGGCCAGTATTCGGACGATGACCGTCGCTCGCTGCTCGCGCACGTGCGCACGCTGATATCGCTGAAGAACGTGCCGGCGACGCCGGAGGACGCGAACCTCGTGCGCTCGGCGCGCGCGAAGGCCGCACAGATCCCGCTCGTCACGCGCGTGCTGCAGCACATCCACGCGCAAGGGCTGCCGCAGCAGGTCAACGACATCTCGCTGTCGCGCGCGGCGGGCTTCGAGGCGTCGATGAGCCTGCGCATGCGCAGCAACGTGCCGTCGACCGACACTGCGGTATCCGGCTGGTTCACGCGCGCGGGCTACACGGACGTGTTCCTGCCGCGTCTGCAGAAGAGCGCGCGCGCGATGCTCGAGGAAGAAAGCTGGGTGTTGCGCGACGAGACGCTCTCCGGCAACAGCTTCCAGATCGACGGACTCGTGCAGAAGCTCGGCGATTCCGCGCGCAATCAGTTCCTGCAGGATTACATCGGCGCGTGGCAGAACTTCCTGAACGACGTGACGGTGCGCGGCGTGACAGGCCTCGACGATGCGTCGCAGCTCGCCGCGGCGATGATGGAGGCGCAGTCGCCGCTCGCGAACCTGCTGCGTTTCGCCGCGCGCGAGACGACGCTCACGGGCGCGAGCGACGAAGGCAACATCGACAGCTGGATCGATCGCCAGAAGTACCGCTTCGAGAAGGGGCGACGGCAGATCGTCGGCGAGCTGAGCGGCCAGCACTATCGAACCGTGCTGTTGCCCGAGCACGTCGTCGAAGAGCACTTCCAGGCGATCCGCCAGCTCGCCGCGCAGCTGAACCGCAACAACTCGATTGCGAACAATCCGCTGTCGCGTCTCTTCGAGCCGCTGTATCGGCAGCTCGGGCTCGTCAACGGCGCGCTGCAGGCGGGCCAGGTGCTGCCCGCGCAGTACGACGCGTTCTCGCGGCTGAAGGAAACGGCCGCGCGTCAGCCGGAACCCGTGCGCGGGATCATGCTCGATCTCGTGAGCAGCGGCAGCACGATGACGACGCGCGAATCGGGCGCGCTGCTCAATCGTGGCGCGGCGGGCGCGACGAAGATGGTCTGCGATCAGGGCTTCACGAGCCGCTATCCGCTTCGCCGCAACACGCAGGCGGATGCGGGCGTCGAGGACTTCGAACGATTGTTCAGCTCGCAAGGGCTGATGGCGACGTACTTCCGCGATCACCTCGCCGCGTACGTCGACACTTCCGCGAAACCGTGGCAGGCGTTGCGTTCGAACGGCGGGCCGAACGGTATGGTCAGCCAGTCGGTTCTCAGCTCGTACGAGACGGCCGACCGCATTCGCGGCGCGATGCTCGATGATTCGGGACATCTGCGCGTGTCGACCGTGCTGCGTTTCATCGATATGGATTCGCAGTTGTCCGAAGCGCAGCTCGCGGTCGGCGGGCAGACGCTGCGCTTCGCGCACGGCGTAACGTCGCCGCACCGGATCGACTGGACCAATCAGAACACGCAGCTGGCGATCAAGTTGCAACTGAAGTCCGTCGACGGCCGGATGACGACGCTGCAGTTCGACGGGCCGTGGGCGCTGTTCCGCTTCTTCGACGCGGGGCAGGCGGTCGGCGGCACGGGGACGGCGGACCGGCGCGAGCGGCTGTATCAGACGAGCCTCGGCACGGTCCGGATCGAATGGCAGGCACTGACGCTGCCGTCGCCGATATGGTCGGGCATCCTGCAGTCGTTCAGGTGTCCGTCGTGATGCGTCGAGCATCGGTATTCATGCGCCGAAGGGCGCGCACACTAGAAAGGAGCACGACATGATTGATCCGAAGGAAATCTTCGCCGCATGCAGCAACGCGCACCAGTACGGACAGGACGCAAGCGGCTCGATGGCGCAGCCGTTCATGAACTCGATCCCGGATTTGTCGACCGCGTCGTCGAGCAACGCGAGCAGCCTGATCGGCAACGTTCAGCAGGTCGGCTCGAAGATGCTCGAGCACATGTCGACGATCAAGTCCGCGGTCGACAAGCAGGTGATGATCCATCAGGACAACCAGCAACGTCAGAAGACTTACGACTTCAACGTCGACATGCGCGATTTGCGTCCGACCAACGCCGTTGGCTTCCCGGAGGAAATGCCGTCGATCTTCTTCGCGCCGTTCAGGACGGGCAAGTGATGCGGTTTGGCTGCGTGGGCAGTTGCGTCGGCGTCAGCGCGCTTCGCGCGCGGGCGTCGTCGCGCGCCGCGCGACGCCTGGCGATGCACAGGCGAGTACCGGGCGCGCGCCGGCGCGCTCGTTTCAATCTATTGTGAGGATGGAGATATTTCGATGTCGAAACGAATCTTGGCAGGGATCGTGGTGGGGCTCATCTCGGTGAACAGCCATGCGCAACTGGGGCAGCTGTTTCAGTCGGTGAAGGAGCAAGTGACGCAGGCGGCGACGTCGCAGGTCAACCAGGGCGTGCGTTCGGCGACCGACGAGGCGGTGCAGGCGACGTCTTCGCGCACGCGCAAGGCGATCGCAACGGTGCGCTCGCCGTCGTCGTCGCCTTCGGCTGCGTCGGCGCCGACGTCGGCGACGTCTTCGACGACGGAGACGAGCGACGCGACGCTGAACGAAGCGCGCAAGTAACGACCTGTCGCGCATCGCGCCGGCAGCCGGCTGTTGCACGGGCGGTGGCGGCGAGCCGGACGGCTTTCGCGACGTACGGCGCGTCGAGTCATCGTCGCGAAAGCCGCTTGAATGATCACGAAACTATCGTATAAACGTCGGTTTACGGGCGGAGTAATCGAGGCTCTTCTCGAAATCAACCAGGAGTGTCTTATTGACGGAAAAGGAGCGTATTTATGTTCCAGACTTCGATAATCAGT
The DNA here is from genome assembly GCF_001522845.1 of Burkholderia sp. BDU5. Taxonomy (NCBI): domain Bacteria; kingdom Pseudomonadati; phylum Pseudomonadota; class Betaproteobacteria; order Burkholderiales; family Burkholderiaceae; genus Burkholderia; species Burkholderia sp. BDU5. Next base: position 13,905 of record NZ_LOWC01000090.1, read on the forward strand.
GTCGTCGGCGTATTGGTAGCGATTGTCCTGATTTTCGTGGTAGTGACGACGTCAATGACCTTGTCGACGGTCATGTCGTCGGTTCGGGCTCAGACCGTCGTGAAGAACGGTTATGAGGCCGTTGCCGACGTCGTGAATATCGGTCAAACCGGCGTGACGCTGAATAACGTGCCGATGATGCGGATCGATCTGCGCATTCACCACAATGGCGCATCGTGGGACGTGACGATCAAGCAATTCATCGATTTGGGGAATATTCCGCGTATCGGCGAGCGGGTGCGGGTGATGGTCGACCCGGCGGACAATGGCCGCGTGATGTATATGGGGCTCGCGAGCGGCGGGCATTGATTCCGGTAAGCGCGCTTCGGTGCGTCAGAAGGCGGAATTATTCGTCGCGCGAATATGGATCGCGATGAGGGTGCGATGTCGTTTTTCAGAAGGCGTGCCGTAAATACTCGATTAAGCGTATTTTAAAAATCCATATCGACATGATGGTGATAAGCAAGTGCATTTTTGAAACTCGCTTCAAAATCGAAAATCGATTCAAAAATGTTTACATTTAGGAATCGATATCATATGCTGCATCGCAGAATCCTCATTTCATAAAGCACGTCACCGCGCGGCGGTAATGCGGGCGGCAAGACGACGGAAAGCGGTAATTTCCTCAAGAGGCGTCATGCGAGACAGAGGCGCTGGAGACCACGGGCCGAGAGAAGCGGGGTGACCGCGACGGGCCTGGGGGAGCGTATTGCCTGTGGGATATGAGGCGATGCGCGGCTCCGGCGAGTGGGTAGCCGTCACGGCGCGCGCGAGGCAGGGCGGGCAGATCGCGTGGGAGGGCGTGCGGCTACATGGAGGCGTCCTTCAAGGGGAGGGGCGCGGGATCAGCTCGTTTGCCGAGCAGATGCGGGAGATTACGCCATGCCTATCGAGAAACAGGTCGTAGCGCTGCCGAACGGACTGAAGGTCCACGTCGAGCGTCACGTGTTCGATCCGGCCTTCGAGACGGTGATACTAGTGAATGGGGCGCTGGCGACGACTGCGTCGTTCAGTCATACGGTTCGGTACCTGGGGGAGCATCTGAATTCCTTGTGCTTTGATTTACCGTACGCGGGGCAGTCGCGGCAGCACAATCCTGGCGAGTACGTCGTGACGAAGGACGATGAGGTGGAGATTCTGCTTTATCTGATCGACTCGTTCGAACCGGCGTATTTGGCATCGATGTCGTGGGGTGGGGTGGCCTCGTTGTTGGCTCTGGCGCGAGGCTGCGCGAGCGTGCGTCGAGCGGTCATCGGTTCGTTTTCTCCGTTTTTGAATGCCGCGATGACGGATTATGTGACGCGGGCGAGGGATCACGTTGCGGCGGGCGAGAACCTGAAGGCGGCGCAATTGCTGAGCGACACGGTCGGTCAGTATTTGCCACGGGTCATGAAAATATACAACTACCGATACTTGTCGAAGCTGCCGAAAGAAGAGTGGCGGCAAGTGGCGTTTCACGCGGACCAGATCCTGTCGATGCAGCCGGAGCAGTACCTGCCGGAATTCCGCAACATCGGTTGCGACGTGAAGTTCGTCAACGGCGAGCTGGACGAGTACACGACGGCGTCGGACGTGCGCCGGCTCGGCGCGTACGT
>NZ_LOWC01000091.1:0-939 GCF_001522845.1 Burkholderia sp. BDU5
CAACGAGTTGACGCCGCTCTGCGCGGTGCTGATGCCGGACGACGTGGAGGTCGACAGCGAGGTCAGCGAGCTGTTGGTGGTGCTGAGGCCGCTGGAAAGCGAAGCGACGTTGCTGTTGGTGGTCGAGAGGCCGGTGGACAACGAACCGATGCCGGTGGACGAGGAGGTCGAGAGCGACGCGAGATTGCTATCGGTCGTGGACAAGCCAGTGGACAACGAGCTGATGCCGGTGGACGAGGAAGTCGAGAGCGACGCGATCGAGCTCGAAGCCGAGTCGAGCTTTGACGCGACCGAGTAGAGCTGGCTGCCGTTGATCGCATCGGTGCTGGTGGCCGTGACCTGGCCGGCGGCGACGTTCGTGATCTGGCGTTCAGCGCCCGACGCGCCGACGCTCACGACGCCCACGGGCGCGCTGCCCGCGAACGCGGCGAGCGTGGTCGAGCCGACCGTCGCGCTGCTGGTGGGATTGGCCGCGGCCGTGACCGAATTCGCGCCGAGCGCGACTGAGTTCGCCGTCGCGGCCGTCGCGCCCATACCGATTGCGACGGCGTCGGTGCCGGTCGCGATGCTGTCGGGGCCTGTCGAATTCGCGTGAAAGTATTTGATGCCGTTCGCGTTGATGTTGTCGATTGCGGCGCCGACGCTGTTGTTGGTCGTCGTCGTGCCGTTCGCGTTGTACGTCGTGTACGAGGGAGCGGAGATCGTGCCGGTCGCCGGATTGTACGTCGCGCCGCCGCCAAGCGCCGCGGCGGTGCTGCTGCCGAGGTTGTTGGTCGTCGTCGTGACGGTCGAGAGGCTGGTCGACAGCGAGCCGATGCCGGACGACGTGGAGGTCGACAGCGAGGTCAGCGAGCTGTTGGTAGTGCTGAGGCCGCTGGAAAGCGAAGCGACGTTGCTGTTGGTGGTCGAGAGGCCGGTGGACAACGAACCGATGCCGGT
>NZ_LOWC01000092.1:0-10830 GCF_001522845.1 Burkholderia sp. BDU5
TGTGGCTCGCTATACCTTCATCGCAGTGGACTTGCACCACTTACTCCTTGCCGGTCTCCCGGCGCACTCAGAACTTGAAGCCAGGCGAACATTGCGCGTGGTGTGCGTACTCGACGATCTGTCCTTCGCGCCCTTGAGTAAGTACCCGATGGCCTGGATGGACAGCTAAGGGGCTCCGTCTCACCCCAAGCTTTGTGCGCTCTAGCCTGCCGGCCGCCACCTATCGAAGTTTGGCGGCCGGCAGGCTATGCTTCCGAAAGCAACTAATGACCGCGTCTCGCGACCAGCCCCAACTGAAGTTGCCCCGCTGATTTAAAACAAATTTTTTACTAACTAACGTCGGTTGACCATCCAGTCGGCCGTGTCGTAGAACGAGTGCATCAGCCGCTCGCGCAGCGGCTCGTCGAGCCCTGCGTCCTCCATCGCCCACGCGATGCAGCGCAGCCACTGGTCGCGCTCGGACGACGCGATCGGAAACGGCAGATGCCGCGCGCGCAGCCGCGGATGGCCGAAGCGCTCGACGTAGTGATCGGGGCCGCCGAGCCAGCCGCACAGGAACCAGAACAGCTTGTCGCGCGAGCCGTCGAGCGTCGGCGGATGCAGCGCGCGAATCCCGGCGAATTCGGGCTCGAGATCCATCAGGTCGTAGAAACGGTCGACGAGCTCGCGCACGCGCGCCTCGCCGCCCACGCGTTCGAATGCCGTCGGCTGCGACGGCGCGTCATCGGTTACATCGGTCATACGGACATCGGTCAAATGAAACGAACAAGGAAAAAACGAACAGGGAGAACGAGAAGCTGCCCGCGCGAAGATAGCGCGTGCGCGCGATTCATGCATCGCGCAGCGATTGCAGCACCGGGCGGCGCAGCACGCCGCGCAGGCCGAGCCACCCCGCCGCGCCCGCGCATGCGACGCCCGCCGCGATGCCCGCCGGCACGAGCCACGGGTCGGGCGCGAGCTGGAAATCGAACACGCGCGACGCGAGCACCGCGCCGACCGCGAGCGCGCCCGCCGCCGCCATCGCGCCCGCGAGCACGCCGACGACGATGAACTCCGCGCGCTGCACGGCGATCACCTGCGCGCGCGACGCGCCGAGCGCGCGCATCAGCGCGGCCTCGCGCACGCGCTCGTCGCGCGAGCCCGCGAGCGCCGTGTACAGCACGAGGACGCCCGCCGCGAGCGTGAACCCGAACAGGAACTGCACCGCGCCGATCACCTGCAGCAGCACGCGTTCGAGCTGTGCGAGGATCGGCGCGACGTCGATCGCCGTCAGGTTCGGATACTGCGCGATCAGGCCGTCGAGCACACGCTGCCGGACGGACGGCAGATGGAAGCTCGTGATGTAGGTCGCCGGAAAATCGCGCAGCGCAGGGGGCGGCATCAGCACGAAGAAGTTCACGCGGAACGTGCCCCAATCGAGCTTGCGCACGCTCGTCACGGGCGCGTCGACGGTCAGGCCCGTCACGTCGAAGCGCAGCGTGTCGCCGAGCTTCACGCCGAGCGTCTTCGCGAGCCCCGTCTCGATCGAGATCTGCGGCGCGTCGGCCGCGCCGAACCAGTCGCCCGCGACGACCCGGTTGTCGCCCGGCAACTGCGTCGTGTACGACAGGTTGAATTCGCGATCGACAAGGCGACGCGCATCGTCGCTCTTGTAGTCGTCCGGATTCACCGGCTTGCCGTTCACCGACAGCAGCCGCCCGCGCACCATCGGCGACAGCGCCGGATTCGCGATGCCGTTCGCCGCGAGATAGCGGACGACGTCGTCGCGCTGGTCGGGCTGGATGTCGATCAGGAACTGGTTCGGCGCGTCGGGCGGCGTCGACTGCCGCCAGCCGGCGACGAGATCGTTGCGGGTGATCGCGATGAGGAGCAGGCACATCAGGCCGAGCGCGAGCGCGGTGATCTGCAGCGCGCTCGCGGCGCCGCGCCGGTCGAGCGATGCGAGCGCGTAGCGCCAGCCGAGCCCTGCCGCGACGCGGCCGTCGCGCACGAGCCGCGCAGCCGCGAAGAGTGCGAGCCGCGCGACGAGCGCGAACAGCACGAGGCTGCCCGCGAAGCCGCCCGCGACGATGAGGCCGAGCGCCGGGTTGCCCGCCGCGGCAATGAGCAGCGCCGCGAAGAGCGCGACGCCCGCTGCATAGCCCACCCACGCGACGCGGCCCGCGTCGCCCCACTCGCGGCGCAGCACGCGCACGGGCGGCACGCGCGTCAACGGCGCGAGCGGCGGCAGCGCGAAGCCGAGCAGCAGCACGAGCCCTGTCGCGACGCCGATCGCCGCCGGCCACACGGAAGGCGGCGGCAGCACGACGTCGATCAGGCTGCCGAGCGCACGCAGCAGCACGAGATGGCCGACGTAGCCGAGCGCCGCGCCCGCGACGCCGCCAACGACGCCGAGCAGCACGAATTCGATCGCGAACAGCGCCGTCAGCGTGCGGCGGCTCGCGCCGAGGCAGCGCATCGCCGCGCAGCCGTCGAGATGGCGGCGCATGTAGCGCTGCGCGGACATCGCGATCGCAACGGCCGCGAGCAGCGCCGTCAGGAGCGCGACGAGCGTGAGGAAATGGCGGGCGCGGTCGAGCGTCTGCCGCACCTGCGGCTGCCCCTCCTGCAGCGATTCGAGCGCGACGCCGCGCAGCTTGCCGCCGTCGACGCGCGCGTGCGCGTAGCTCGCGAAGCGCTCGACGGCCGCGTCGTCGCCCGCGACGAGGAGGCGGTACGTGACGCGGCTGCCGTAGCCGGTGAGCCCCGTCGACTCGAGCTCGTCCGCACGCAGCATCACGCGCGGCGAGAAATTGACGAATGAGAAGCCGCGATCGAGCTCGCGGGTGATCGCCGCGCCGACCGTGAACGTGCGGCCGCCGACGCGCAGCGCGTCGCCGACTTTCAGATGCAGCGCGTCGAGGAGCGACGGGTCGATCCACACGGTGCCGGGGACCGGAATCGAACCGGCAGGACGGCCGCGCGCGTTCGCATCGGGCGCGATCTCGACCGCGCCGCGCAGCGGATAGCCGGCCGATACGGCCTTCACGGCCGCGAGCCGCACGGGCGGCATTCCGTTCGCGCCGGATTCCGCGGCGGGCGGGTTCGGCGCGCCGACCATGCTCGGGAAGATCGCGGTCGTCGCGCTCGACAGGCCGAGCGCGCGCGCTTCGAGGGCGAACGCCGGATCGACCGGATGATCGGCCCGCACCACGAAGTCCGCGCCGAGCATGCGGCGCGCGTCGCGCTCGAGCCCCTGGCGCAGCCTGTCGGCAAGAAAACCGACGCTAGTGAGCGCCGCGACGGCGAGCACGAGCGCGAGCGCGACGAGCGTCAGCTCGCCCGCACGCCAATCGCGCAGCGTCATCCGGCCCGCCTGGCGCAGCAGATCGACGAGGCCGAAGCGGCGGCCGGCCGGCATCGTTTTACCCGCCGCCGTCAATCGCGCTTGCTCCCGATCGAATTCAGCCTCGACACCATGTGGTTCGCCATCCCGCGAAAGCCGCCCGACACGCCGCGCCACAGCCGCGGCAGCGCCCACGCGGAAAACGCGAGAAAGCCGATCATCAGCGCGATGAACACGAGCGGCACGAAGAATGCGAGCGCGAGCCCGCCGACCGCGAGCCCGTCTTCGGTCGTCGACGCGATCCAGTTCGAGATCGGTTCCGGCGACAGGTTGATGAGCGCGCGCGTGCCCGCCTTCGCGATGTGCGCGGAGCCGGCGAGCGTGCCGCCCGCGAGGCCCGCGATCGCGAGGAGCGTCGGATCGGCGTGGCCGAGCGCGCCCGCCGCGAGCACGGCGCCCGCGGGAATCCGGATGAACGTGTGGACCGCGTCCCACAGCGAGTCGAACGCGGGGATCTTGTCGGCGAGGAATTCGGCGACGGCGAGCGCGGCGGCCGCGCCGATCACCCATGGCGACGTCAGCACCGCGAGCGTATCGGGCAGGTGAATGAGACCGAGGCGCGCGAACACGCCCGCGATCAGCACGGTGAGATAGAGGCGCAGGCCGCTCGCCCACGCGAGCCCCGCGCCGAGCGAAATGGCTTCGACCATGTGCCGCCTCCTTGCGCAATGCGCGCGGTTCGCGGGCGGACTGCGCCCGACGCCGGGCGAAGCGGCCCATCGACCCGCCGGCCCCGCCGATTCGTGCGCGGCGGCGGGACGTTGTCAGATGGATTCCGCTTCATTATAGACGCGCGTCGCGCACAGCCGCGACGCGCCGACCTGGGCAAACCTTGCAGCTCAGCCGGCCGACGACAGTTTCAGGCCGACGAGCCCGACGACGATCAGCGACGCGCTCGCGATGCGTGCGAGCGTCAGCGCCTCGCCGAGCATCACGATTCCGAAAATGAACGCGCCGACCGCGCCGATGCCCGTCCAGACCGCGTACGCGGTGCCGAGCGGCAGCTCGCGCATCGCGACGGCGAGGAGCCCGAAGCTGCCGAGCGCGGTGACGATCGTGAAAATGGAGGGACCGAGACGCGTGAAGCCCGCGGACGATTTGAGACCGGCCGCCCACGCAACTTCGAGCAGACCGGCGACGAGAAGCCACAGCCAAGGCATGCGGAGACTCTCCATGAGTCAAATGGGGTCGTCCCCGTTGTACATCGACGGCCCAGGGTCGTCCCCGGGCGGCGAAAGTATAACAAGGGGCTTACAACCGCGCTGGCCGGGCCTTCGCGCCGAGAAGCCCGCCGTGCGCCCGGCGCGAATCGCGCCGCGCGGCGTGCCGGCCATCACTTCGACTCGGGCTTCCGGCCGTGCTGCGCGATCGGCCAGCCGTGCGCGTCGAGCTGCACGCAGCGGTCGTCGCGGTAGAGCGCCCATTCGTCGCATTCGCGCCCGTCCTTGAACACGCAGATCCCGAACTGACCGCGCGGGCCGTCGTGGATCACCACCTTGCCGCCGAGCTTTTCGCAATTCACCGACGCCGGATTGGCGAGCGCGGCCGACCGATTCGGCGGCAGCGGCTGCGCAAGCGCCGCCGCAGCGCCGATGCCCAATGCACAACCGCACAGTAGACGGACGAGCATGGTTGAGTTCCTCGTTGTGATTGTCGAGCGCTCAGCATAAGAGAAAAACGCGCGCGGCGGCGTCAGGCGCAGCCGACGCTCCGGACTCGGTTCGGGCGTCGCGACCGGCTGGCGGGTACGGCCTGCGCAGCCGGCGCGGCGAGACGCAGCGAGACGCGGCGACACAGGGCGAGACGGGGCGAAGCGCGGTGAGGCACGACGCGGCGCCGCGACGAGCAATACGGCTCGGCGGCGCGCGCCCGCGACGCCCTCCGCGTCAACCCGCGCCGACGAGCCGGTACCCAACGCCCGTCTCGGTGACGATGTGCTGCGGCTGCGCGGGATCGGCCTCGAGCTTCTGCCGCAGGTGCGCCATGTAGATCCGCAGGTAGTGGTGGCTCTCGACGTGCGTCGGCCCCCAGACGTCGCGCAGCAACTGCCGGTGCGTGAGCACGCGGCCCGCGTGCCGCACGAGCGTCGCGAGCAGCCGATACTCGAGCGGCGTCAGATGGACGACCTCGCCGCCGCGCCACACGCGCCGCAGCGCGAGGTCGACGGACACGTCGCCGAACTTCACGAGCGGCGACTCGGCCACGCCGCCCTGATTGCGCCGCCGCAGATGCGCGCGAATCCGCGCGAGCAGCTCGGACACGCCGAACGGCTTCGTCAGGTAGTCGTCGGCGCCCGCGTCGAGCGCGGCCACCTTCTCTTCCTCGTGCGTGCGCGCCGACAGCACGATCACCGGCATCTCGGACCAGCCGCGCAGCTCGCGGATCACGTCGAGGCCGTCGCCGTCCGGCAGGCCGAGATCGACGATCGCGAGATCGGGCTTGCGCGTCGCGGCTTCGATCAGGCCCTGGCGGCCCGTTTCGGCGTCGAACACGGCGATCCCCTCTTCCTCGAGCGCGCTGCGCACGAAACGGCGGATTTGTTTTTCGTCTTCGATCAGGACGACGGTGACGGTCGGTTCACTCATGGGCAGGCGGATGTTCGTTGGATACGGGCGCCGACGCGCCGTCGGCGCGGCGCGGCGCGGGCGCCGCCGAAGCGGATCGGGCAGGATCGCCGGCGGGCGCGGAGGCTGGCGTTCCGGCAGCGCGTTCGCCGCGTCCGCGTTCATCGGCGACGCGCGCGCCGGCCGCGAGATCGCCCGGCGCGCGCGACCCGGCGGCGGATTCGCCAATCGCGGCGCCGACCGCGGCTCCGCCTGCGCCTTCATTCGCTTCGGCGTCCGCTTCCTCGTCGACGACGCCGGGCTCGGGCGGCGGCGTCTCGACCGGCAGCGTGAACCAGAAGCGCGCACCCTCGACCTTGCCGCCGGACCCGACCCGGTTGAGCGCGCCGATTTTACCGCCGTGCGCGTCGACGATCGCGCGACAGATCGCCAGCCCGAGGCCGATGCCGGGCGTCGCCGATTCCTTCTCGCCGCGCGTGAATTTCTCGAAGATCCGCGTCTCCATGCCGGCCGGCAGCCCCGGGCCGTGATCGTCGACGAACACGCGCACGAACGGCCGGCTGTCGTCGATGATCCGCTCCGCGCCGATCTCGATCGGCGTATCGAGCGGCGTGTACTTCGCCGCGTTCTCGAACAGGTTCGCGAAGAGCCGCTCCATCAGCACCGCGTCCATCTGCAGCAGCGGCAGGTCGGCGGGCAGCCGCACCCGCGCCGGATGGCGCGCGAGCACGCGCTTGCACGCGGCGAGCGCCGCGCCGACCGTCTCCTCGAGCAGCGACCACTGGCGCTTGAGCTGCAGGCTGCCCGCCTGCAGCCGCGCCATGTCGAGCAGGTTCGTGACGATTCCCGTCATCCGCAGCGCCTCGTCGTGAATCGCCTCGACGAGCTCGTCCTCGCGCGCGGGCGGGCCGTCGCCGCCATCGTTGCGCATCGCGCCGCGCGCGTTCGCGAGCATCGACGACAGCCCGACGATCGCCGTGAGCGGCGTGCGCAGATCGTGCGAGATCGCCGACAGCAACGAGTTGCGCAGCCGCTCGGACTCCATGTTGACGAGCGCGTCGCGCGCGATGTCGACGTAATGGACGCGCTCGAGCGCGAGCGCGATCTGCGCGGCGAACGCGTCGAGCATCCGCTGCTGCTCGGGCACTTCGAGCTCGCGCGAATCCTTCGTGACGACGGCGAGCACACCGCGCGTGCGCATCGGCGCCTTCAGCGGCAGATAGAGCGCGGCGGCGGCGGGCAGCGTATCGGTGCCGTGGCCCGCCGGCTTCTGCTGGTCGTACACCCATTGGCCGACGTCGATGTCGAGCGCCGCGCCCGTGATCGTCACCGTCTCGTCGGGATTCTCGATCTTCTGCTGGACCTTGTCGCCGCTGTCGGGCAAGAGGATCGCGACGCGCGCGCGGAACACCTCGGAGACGTGCCGGCTGCCGATCTCGACGATCTGCTCGGCCGTCAGCGCCGCCGCGAGCTCGCGCGCCATCGCGTACATCGCGCTCGTGCGCCGCTCGCGGCGGCGCGCGATATACGCGCCGCGCGTGAGGCTCGACGTCAGATGGCTGATCACGAGCGACGTGAGCAGCATTCCGAAAAAAGTCAGCAGATACTGCGTATCCGACACGGAGAACGACATCCGCGGCGGCACGAAGAAGAAATCGAACGCGGCGACCGACAGGAACGACTGCACGACGCCCGGCCCGCGCCCGAGGCGCACCGCCGAGAACACGACGCCGAGCAGGTACAGCATCACGAGGTTGGTCAGGTCGAGCTGGCTGTGCAGCAGGTTCGCGACGACCGTGATGAGCGCGCAGATCGCCGCCGCATAGCCGTAGTTGCGCGGCGGCGAGCGGCCGTCGACGACGCTCGAGAACGCGTCGCGCCACGCGCGCGCGCCCGGATCGAGCGGCGTGCGCGCGTCTTCGCTCGCCGACGCGCGGATCAGCATCAGGTCGACGTCGCCCGAGCGCTCCGCGAGCTGCTCGCCGAACGGCCGCGAGAAGCGGCGCAGGAAGCCGCTCTTCGACGAGCCGCCCGCGACGATCTTCGACACGTTGCGCACCTGTGCATAGCCGATCAGCGCGGCGACCGCGTCCGCGCCCGTCAGCGTCGCCGTCTCGGCGCCGAGCTCGGCCGCGAGCTTCAATGCGTTGAGCGTGCGCTGCCTGACCGCGCCCGGCAGCCGCGCGAGCCGCGGCGTCTCGACGTACACGGCGAGCCAGTCGGCCTTCAGGCTCGCGGCGAGGCGCGCGGCCGCCCGCACGAGCGTCGGCGCCTCGGGGCCGGGGCCGACGCACACGAGCAAGCGTTCGCGCGCCTGCCAGATCCGCTGGATCGAGCGGTCCGCGCGATACTCGCGCATCTGCGCGTCGACGCGGTCGGCCGTGCGGCGCAGCGCGAGCTCGCGCAACGCGATCAGGTTGCCCTTGCGGAAGAAGTTGCGCACCGCCCGCTCGGCCTGCTGCGCCAAATAGACCTTGCCTTCGCGCAGCCGGCTCAGCAGCTCCTCGGCCGGCAGGTCGACGAGCGTGACTTCGTCGGCGACGTCGAACACGCGATCGGGCACGGTTTCCCACACGCGGATGCCCGTGATCGCGCCGACCACGTCGTTCAGGCTCTCGAGATGCTGGACGTTGACGGTCGTGTAGACGTCGATGCCCGCGTCGAGCAGCTCGTACACGTCCTGCCAGCGCTTCAGGTGCCGCGCGCCCGGCACGTTCGAGTGCGCGAGCTCGTCGACGAGGACGAGCTGCGGGCGGCGCGCGAGCGCCGCGTCGAGATTGAACTCGCCGAGCGTGCGGCCACGGTATTCGATCTGCGCGAGCGGCAGCACGTCGAGCCCGTCGAGGAGCGACGCCGTTTCGCTGCGGCCGTGCGTCTCGACGATGCCGACGACGACGTCGACGCCTTCCTGCTTGCGCGCGCGCGCAGCCAGCAGCATCGCGTAGGTCTTGCCGACGCCCGCCGACGCGCCGAAGAAAACCTTCAGCTTGCCGCGCTGCTGCTTTTCCTCTTCCCGTTGAATCTTGTCGAGAAGCTGGTCAGGATCGGGACGGTTCATGCGAGGCCGAAGTCTCCGGTTGGCGGCTGAAATTCATTGTCGTTCGAAACCGCCCCAAAAGGAAAGGACGACGCCGAGGCGGCGTCGTCCGGATGTCGTGGCGACAAGGGCGGCGGCGCGCTCACGCCGCCGCGTTCGCCACGATCGCCGCGAACGCGCCCGCGCGGCCTGGCGGACGGCGCGGCGCTCCCCGGCGTCTCGCGTCAATGCGCGTCAATGCGCGGCCTGCGCGGCATCGAGCGCGAGGTTCAGCTTCAGCACGTTCACGCGCGGCTCGCCGAGCACGCCGAACTGCCGGCCTGCCGTATTGTCCGCGACGAGCCGCCGCACCGCGTCTTCCGCCATCTTGCGCGCTTGCGCGACGCGTGCGACCTGGTAGTCGGCCGCGGCCGGGCTGATTTCCGGATCGAGGCCGCTCGCCGACGCCGTCACGAGATCGACGGGCACGGGCTTCGACAGATCGGTGCCCGCCGCCTTCAGCGCGTCGAGCCGTCCTTTCACCTGGTCCTTGAGCGACGGATTGAGCGGCCCGAGATTCGAACCGCCCGAGTTGGTCGCGTTGTACGGCATCGGGCTCGTCGCGGACAGGCGGCCCCAAAAGTACTGCGGCGCATCGAACTGCTGGCCGATCAGCGCGGAGCCGACGACCAAGCCGTCCTTCTCGATGAGGCTGCCGTTCGCCTGCGACGGGAACACGGCCTGGCCGAAGACCGTCATCACGGCCGGATACGCGAGCCCCGTCACGGCGACCAGCACGACGAACACGACGATGAGCGGACGAAACAGTGATTTCATGGCGATGTTCCTTTAAACCCAGCCGAGGGCGGCGAGCACGACGTCGATCAGCTTGATGCCGACGAACGGCACGAGAATCCCGCCCAGGCCATAGATGAACAGATTGCGGCGCAGCAGCGACGCGGCGCCGAGCGCGCGGTAGCGCACGCCCTTCAGCGCGAGCGGAATCAAGAGCACGATGATGAGCGCGTTGAAGATCACGGCCGACATGATCGCCGACGCGGGCGTCGCGAGATGCATCACGTTCAGCGCGTTCAGTTGCGGATAGGTCGTCGCGAACGCGGCCGGGATGATCGCGAAGTACTTCGCGATGTCGTTGGCGATCGAGAACGTCGTGAGCGAGCCGCGCGTCATCAGCATCTGCTTGCCGATCTCGACGATCTCGATCAGCTTGGTCGGATTCGAGTCGAGGTCGACCATGTTGCCCGCTTCCTTCGCCGCCTGCGTGCCCGAGTTCATCGCGACCGCGACGTCGGCCTGCGCGAGCGCCGGCGCGTCGTTCGTGCCGTCGCCCGTCATCGCGACGAGCCGGCCCGCCGCCTGATGCTCGCGGATCGTCGACAGCTTCGCCTCGGGCGTCGCTTCCGCGAGGAAGTCGTCGACGCCGGCTTCCGCCGCGATCGCCGCGGCCGTCAGCCGGTTGTCGCCCGTCACCATCACGGTCTTGATGCCCATCTTGCGCAGCTCGGCGAAACGCTCCTTGATGCCGCCCTTCACGATGTCCTTCAGCTCGATCACACCGAGCACGCGCGCGACACCCCGACCGGCCGCATCGGCATGCTTCTCCGCGACGACGAGCGGCGTGCGGCCGCGGCGCGCGACGTCCGTCACCGCGTTCGCCACGTCGGCCGGGAAGCGGCCGCCGTTCGCCTCGACGTATTTCTTCACCGCCTCGGCCGCGCCCTTGCGAATCTCTCGGCTCGGCGCCCCGGAGGAAGTCCCATGGGGGGACAGATCGACGCCGCTCATCCGCGTCTGCGCGGAGAACGACAGGAACACCGCATGCAGCGCGGCCATGTCGCGCTGGC
>NZ_LOWC01000093.1:0-1438 GCF_001522845.1 Burkholderia sp. BDU5
GCGATGGGCCCGACGCGCATCCATCGCTCGCCCGATCGATCGACGCCCGCAACGCCGGTTCACCTCCCCCCGTCATTCGCCCGAATCACCGCCTCGGCGGCCGCATCGGCATCGCCCGCATAGCCGTCGTGCACCCGCGTGCGCAACCCCGGCAGCGGCGCTTCGCCGTCGAGCAGGTGGCCGCCGCGTTCCTTCGTCTGAACCGTCGCCCGCATCGACAGCCCCACCCGCAGCGGATGCGCCGTCAATTCCGACGGCTCCAGCGAAATCACCACCGGCACCCGCTGCACCACCTTGATCCAGTTCCCCGCCGCGTTCTGCGACGGCAGCATCGAGAACGCGCTCCCCGTCCCCGCCGAGAAGCCCTCCACCCGCCCCCGGTACGTCACCCGCGAGCCGTACAGATCCGACTCCAGCCGCACCGGCTGGCCAACCCGCATATGGCGGATCTGCCCTTCCTTGAAGTTCGCCTCCACCCACACCTGCCGCAACTGCACCACCGACATCAGCGGCACGCCCGGCCCCACCTGCTGGCCGATCTGCACCGACCGCTGACCCACCGTGCCGTCCACCGGCGACACGATCGTCGTCCGCTTCAGATTCCGGTACGCGAGCCTGAACTGCGCGGCCGCCTGCTGCACCGACGGGTTCTGCTCCACCGGCCGCTCGCTGCCCAGCGCGCGCGCCGCGTCCCGCTGCGCCTGCGCGCCCGCCAGCGCCGCCTGCGCGTTCGCCAGGTTCGACTTCGACCGCGCCAGCTCCTCCGGCGCCACCACCTCCACCGACGCCCCCGTGCGCGCGCGATACGCCTGCTGCGCAAGCTTCAGGTCCGCCTCGCGCGCCTTCACCGTCTCCTCGTACATCCCCATCGAGATCCGCGTGTTCGCGACCTGCCGCACCGCCTGCGCGAGCTGCGCCTGCGCCTGCGCGAACGCCGCCGACGCGTCCGCGTCGTCCAGCTTCGCCAGCACCTGCCCCGCCTTCACCTGCTGCGTGTCGGTCACCAGGATGTCGGTCACCGTCCCCTGGATCTGCGCGGCGATCTGCACGATGTTGCCGGCGACGTACGCGTCGTCGGTCTCCTCGCTGTAGCGGCTGACGAGGAACCAGTAGAGCCCCGCCGCCAGCGTCAGGATCGCCAGCAGTCCGAAGAACAGCGTGAAGCGGCGGCGGCGCGTCGCGCGGCGCGCGGCCAGGAGCGCGGCCGGGAGCGCGGCGTCTTCGGGGCGCGCGGGCGAGCCGTCCGTGGCCGGATGCTTCGCGCGCGAGCCGTCGGCGCTCGCCGTGTCGTTTGGCGTCTTCGCGCGCAGCGTGTCGGTAGCGGTGTCGTTCAAGGTCTTGGCGTGCGTCGGTGGCGTGGCGCCATGGGGCGGCGGCTCGGCGTGCTCGGCGTGCTCGGCGTGCTCGGCGTGCTCGGCGTGCTCGGCGTGCTCGGCGT
>NZ_LOWC01000094.1:0-1158 GCF_001522845.1 Burkholderia sp. BDU5
GTGAACGGTAGCCGATGCTGCTGTGTAGACGGCGCAGGTTGTACCAGCCCTCGAGGAACCAGAACAGACGCGCGCGCCTGTTCGTGCGTCTCGAAACGCTCGCGCATGAGTATTTCCGATTCGAGCGTGCCGAAGAAGGATTCACACATCGCGTTGTCGTAGCAGTCGCCAGCGGTGCCCATCGAAGGCTGCACGCCGGCCTCGCGACAGCGCCTGGACGTATATTGGCAGCCCTGATCGGAATGCAGAATGACTCCGCGAGCGCGACGTTGCGCGAGCGCCATATCGAGCGCACGCAGCATCAGTTCCGTGTACAGATGATTGGACATTGCCCAGCCTACGATGCGGCGGCGGAACACATCGAGCACGACGGCCAGATACAGGAATCCCTCGCTGGTCGGAATGTAGGTGGCGTCGGCCACCCACAGCACGTTCGGCGCTGCGGCGCTGAAGTGGCGACGCACCAGATCAGGGGCATGCCGTGCTCCCGCGCGTAGGCGCGTAGTGCATCCATTGCCTGCGACTGGCCCCGCACAGGCCCGCCAGACGCATGAGCCGCGCGACTCGCTTGCGCCCGACATGTGCGCCTTCGCGTTTGAGCTGAGCATGGATACGCGGCGCGCCATAGGTGCCGCGCGAGCTCGTGTGCAGCGTGCGAATACGCGAGAGCAACTGCGCATCGCTGCATGCCTGCTTCGACGGCTCTCGCACGAGCCACGCATAGTCGCCGCTGGTGGAGACTCGCAGCAGCCGCGCCATCGTGGCAATGGGCCAGCGGGCCCGGTTCGCCTTCATGAATCCGTACCCTTCGGCGGTACGGCCCCCGTCTCCCGGGCGAACCAGGCAGCCGCGTGAGAGAGTATGTCGCGCTCCATCTCGAGTTGGCGCACCTTACGACGCAGCCGAGTCAATTCCTGCCGCCCGGCCGTCGTCAGTCCATCCTGGCGCACGCCCGAATCACGATCGGCCTGCGCGACCCAGTTGATGATGCTCTGCGCCGTCGGCTCGAACTCGCGCGCCAATTCCTCCGGCGTACGTCCTGCCTTCACTCGCTCCACCATCTGCGCCCGGAACTCCGCCGGGTACGCTTTCCGATGCTTGCCCATGACGGCACCTCCTCTCCAACAAGAATAGGTGTCCGTTTTTGCGGGTCAACTT
>NZ_LOWC01000095.1:0-847 GCF_001522845.1 Burkholderia sp. BDU5
GCGAGCGCCATTTCGACCTGCCGCTTGCCGGTCCATTCCCGGCCGATCGAGAACACACGAGTGACATTGCCGTGGTCGTCGACCGTGTAATGACGGATGTGGAAGATCGTGCCGAAAGACGTGTCTTCGCGGTGCAGGCAAAAAATCGAATCTTTCGTCCACGGCGCTTCCCAAATGACATCGCCCTCGCCGGGCTTCGCGAAGAAACGGCGCACACGAATCGCAAAAAGCTTGCGGGCTTCACGATGAAAGCGGATCGGGCGATAGCGCAGACCAAAGAACAGACCGCGCCCGAGCTTCCAGACTATCGTGCCGAAAAGGACCACAGCCGCAATCGCTAGGCAGTTCATTATGAAGTCGCCTGACGCGCCATTCGCATGAGTAAAAGCGTAGACGTATGGTCCGATCCCCATGCACAGGAAAGCGAACACGACACCAGTGACAAACCACTGTTTTTCGAGAAAGGACGGCTCGATCACGTCCATGTAGGTTGAATTAATGCTGAACGTCGAGCCGAAATCCTGAACATCGGGGCCAACGGATCGATTGATCGGCAAGCGATGCGCCAGATCCCATTCCGGCACTGGCTTGCCGATACACTTCTTCATGACGCGTTCGTCCATGTATCAACCTCCTGCCGCCGAGGTGAAAGCCTTGAGCTCTGCCTCGAGCGAGTCGTAGTGTTCCCCCTTACTGAACTTGCAGCGAGACACCCAGTCTTTGAGGGCCGACGCCTTGAAAATCGCGATTGTGATAACCGGCTCCCGAGTGCCCATCAAGTTGCGCGAGCGGCCGGCTTGTCGAGCCAAGCTGCGGCATGCATTCGACCGTCCGTTTCACCCGTCGA
>NZ_LOWC01000096.1:0-2313 GCF_001522845.1 Burkholderia sp. BDU5
TGTCAGCGTCGGATAGATACTCCCCACTTTCGTCGAAGTAATTTTCCCCAGTTTTTTATCTGACGGCGCCGCGGTAGCGGCGCCGTCCTGTCGATCGCCGACCATATTGCCCTTGAGATCCGTCGTGGGGGTGTCGGTGGTCGAGCTGGAGGAAGTGATGACGATTCTGGAATTGCATCGGCAAGGGCTGAGTATTTCGGCCATAGCTGCTCGACTGAGTATGGACCGCAAGACCGTTCGTAAATACATCAGGAATGGCGTTCAGGCGCCGCGTTACGGTCCGCGCGCGCCGCGACCGTGCGTGGTCGATCCGTTCGTCCACTACGTCACCGAACGTGTCCGCGAGTTTCCCGACCTGAGCGTCGAACGTCTGCTGCGCGAGATCCGGGCCATGGGGTATACCGGCGGCCGCACGGCGCTGGGCGATCTGATTCGCGAGGTCCGGCCACCCCGCCAACGCGGCTTCGAGGTGCGCTTTGAGACGCCCGCCGGTCATCAGGCTCAAGTGGATTTCGCGCACTTCAATGTCGAGTTCGGTGACGCGCCTGGCCAGCGGCGTTCGATATGGCTGTTCTCAATCGTGCTTGGGCACAGCCGCTATCTCTGGGGACGCTTCGTCGAGCATCAGGATCTGCAGACCGTCCTGCGCTGTCATACGGAGGCATTCGAACACCTCGGCGGCGCTCCGCGCGAGATTCTGTACGACCGGATGAAGGCGGCCGTGCTGGGCGAAGTCGAGAAGCACATCGTCTACAACGCGAAGCTGGTCGCGTTTGCGCAGCACTACGGCTTCGCGCCGCGCGCCTGCAAGGCGTATCGCGCCAAGACCAAGGGCAAGGTCGAGCGGCCGTATCGCTATATCCGGCAGGACTTCTTCCTGGCGCGTCGCTTCCAGAATCTCGCCGACCTGAACCGACAGTTGCGCGAGTGGCTCGACACTGTGGCCAATGTGCGCGTGCATGGCACGACGCACCGCGTCGTCGCCCAGCACTTCGGTGAGGAGCGCCCCGCACTGCAGGCGTTGCCGGCCGGCACCTTCAACGGCGTGATCCGGCTCGAGCGGCGCGTGAGCCACGAAGGCCTCGTCTCGGTCGGTGGCAATTACTACAGCGTGCCCGATCGTACGCGCAAGCGCGTGCTCGACGTCCACAGTCTGGCTCACGAGATCCGTATCTACGAGGACGGTGAACTGCTGGCGGTGCATCCCGTGCTGGAAGGCCGGCGACGAACCTCGCTGTTGCCCGGTCATCGGCGTGCAAACCAGCGTAAGCAGCCGGCACGGCACCCCGTGCCATCGGTGACGGCGAGCGTCGCTCGCCGGCCCCTGTCGTTCTATGACCAGGTCGCAAGACGTCTCGCAGAAGCCGGGAGGACCGCATGAACAGCATGCCTACCTCGACACTGGAGCGCATCCGGCGCTATCTCGTCGGCCTGCGCATGCCGCGCGCGCTCGAAACGCTGGATGCCACCCTGAACCGCTTCGAGCAAGGCGACAGCTCGATGCTCGAAGTGCTGGAAACGTTGCTGGGCGAGGAGTTCACGACACGCGAGACCCGCCGCATCCGGATGGCGCTGCAGACCGCGCGGCTCGGCACGATCAAGACGCTGGCCGGCTACGACTTCAGCTTCCAGCCGAGCCTGGATCGCGATCGCATCATGGCGCTTGCACAACTCGAGTTCATCGAACGACGGCAGACCGTTCACTTCCTGGGGCCGCCCGGCACGGGCAAATCGCACCTGTCCATTGCGCTGGGTGTGGAAGCCGTACGCGCGGGCAAGAGCGTCTACTTCGGCTCTCTGGCCGAGATCGTGAACTCGATG
This sequence comes from Burkholderia sp. BDU5, assembly GCF_001522845.1. Classification (NCBI taxonomy): domain Bacteria; kingdom Pseudomonadati; phylum Pseudomonadota; class Betaproteobacteria; order Burkholderiales; family Burkholderiaceae; genus Burkholderia; species Burkholderia sp. BDU5. The sequence goes on from NZ_LOWC01000096.1 coordinate 1,822, forward strand.
GCCAAGGCCGAACGGGAAGGCAACCTGGCGCAGCGCGTGCGCTTCCTTGCCCGTAACAGCCTGCTCATCGTCGACGAGATCGGCTACCTTCCCATCGGCTCCAACGGTGGCAACCTGTTCTTCCAGCTCGTCAACGCCTGCTACGAGCGATGCGCGATCATCCTGACGTCCAATCGCAGCTTCGGTGAATGGGGCGACGTGTTCGGCGACAGCGTGGTGGCCGCGGCGTTGCTCGACCGGCTGCTGCACCACGCGATCGTCGTGCAGATCGAAGGCACATCGTACCGCCTGCGAGAACACGCCGATCTGCTGCCGGACCATCTGCGCAACCGTCCGTCTTCCCTGAACCCCGTGCCCGCTGAACCGGCTCGCCGGCGTCCGGGCCGCCCCCGAAGGAACCCATTCGATCACGTCGCCGGTTGATCACCGTCCGAACAGGGTGGGGAATTTTACTTCGACACTTCTGGGGAAATTACGTCCGAGGTTGACAGC
>NZ_LOWC01000097.1:0-1920 GCF_001522845.1 Burkholderia sp. BDU5
GAATCGCGGTAGGAATGCCCATTACTGAACACCCCCCGCACAGATCCCGGCGTGCCCAATTCGGGCACCGGGCTCCTACCTTGAGTGCTTGACGGCAAAGCGCCGATCCGGCCATGGATGAAGAATGCGAGGTTGAGGGAGCCAGGCGTCCGCGATCCTCTCGACCCGCGTCCACGTCATATGGTCCTTCTGGCTACGGCGCCGGAGCGCGCGCCGCCAGAGATCAACGATGTGGTAGCGGAACGCGCCAAGTGCGCGCGAGTTCGTGGGTACTGCGTGGTACGCGAAGTAGCCGCGCACCACCTGCCCAAGCCATTTCCCTTGCACAGGAATCGGTTCGTGCATGCGTCGCCGAAGCTCCTCCTTGATCTGCCTGAGCTTCGCCCGCATACGATCGCCCCGGGTCTTCCGCTGAAGCTGGAAGGCGCCACGGCGCGATTTGCCGCAGATAAAGATGAAGCCCAGAAAGGTGAAGGTTTCCGGCCGGCCAAGGCCGCGACGCCGGCGGTGGGCCGCCGCATAGCGACCAAACTCCAGCAGCCTCGTCTTGTCCGGGTGAAGCGCAAGCGCGAACTCCTCCAACCGCGAACGCATCGCATCCCAGAAACGCCGCGCGTCGGCTTCATGCTCGAAGCCGACCACTACATCATCTGCGTATCGCAGAATGATGACGTTGCCTTTGGCTTCCCGCCGTCGCCACCGATTGGCCCAGAGGTCAAACACGTAATGCAGATACACGTTCGCGAACAGCGGTGAAACCACTGATCCCTGCGGCGTACCTAGCTCACTGATGCTCACCTCTCCATCTTCCAGCACGCCCGCCTTGAGCCATTTGTGCACAAGACGAATGATGCGTTGATCGCCGATCCGGTGTTCAATGAAACGGACCAGCCATTCCTGGCTGACCGAGTCGAAGAAGCTCCTGAGATCGGCGTCCAGAATCCAGTTCACCGGGGTACTGGTGATCGCTGTTGCCAATGCGTCCAGCGCATCGTGCTGACTGCGCCCGGGCCGGAACCCGTACGAGAAACCGAGGAAGTCCCCCTCGTAGATCGCATTCAGCACGTCAACCACCGCGCGCTGGACGATCTTGTCCTCCAGCGCGGCAATCCCCAACGGGCGCTGCTTACCGTCCGGCTTGGGTATGTACTGCCGTCGAACGGGCAATGCCCGATACGCTCCGCTGTGTACCTGCGCGTGCAAACGCTGGAGATGCTCGTCCAGTCCTGCCTCGTAGTACCGCCATGTCATGCCATCCACTCCCGGAGCCGCATCGCGTTTGAGCGCAAGGAACGACTCCCGGAGCCGGTCGACAGTGACATGGTGCAGTAGCGCGGTGAACCGCTCCTTCTTCCGTTGCCTTGCAGCTTGCCGTACACGTTCCAGCCCCTGTGACACGCTTGCCCGGTTCTGCGCCCGGCGCGTGCTGGACTGACCCGTGTTCCCCTTGGTCCCCGCCCTTCGCTCCACCTGCTCCGCTCCCGGTCTCCCGGCGTTGTTCGCAGGCTTCCTCGCTAATACGGCGGAGTCTGACTTCTCCCGTCCGTTCATCATCGGCTACGGCTCCTCGCCTTCCCGATGCGGACCAGCCCGTGTTGCGACTGGCCAGACGAGAGATCTCCCGGTTCCCGCACAAGGAGCGTCCGTGCGTGCCAGGGTCTCTGACCACGCCGGGTCGTCGAGGCGCTCGCGCTTGCGCGCCCCTTCGTGTTGCCTTCCGCGTTCTGAACCGCGTCGGCACCCGGAATAACACAACTATCGCGGCTCAATGGCTGGCCCACACGCTCCCCTACCGACGCTTCGCCGACCGCCTCGCGGCGGCCTGCGCACGGCTCGGGGCCGATGTGGCTCGCTATACCTTCATCGCAGTGGACTTGCACCACTTACTCCTTGCCGGTCTCCCGGCGCACTCAGAACTTG
>NZ_LOWC01000098.1:0-2064 GCF_001522845.1 Burkholderia sp. BDU5
CGCTGGGTCACGGCGATGGATGTCGCGGTCGGCCAGGCGGTGACGTTGGATGATCCGGACTGGCGGCAGTTGTTGCTATTGATGGCTGATTGGAAGATGACGCCGGACGTGTATCGAAATATCCAGAAATGCAAGAACTTCGGGCGCTTGGACGAACACACGCGCGAATTCGTGAAAGCGTGTGTCGATTACTACAAGACCGGCCGATTTCCCGACGAGAAGTATGTACCTCTCACCATGCCACCGCTCGTGACCAGCGAACTGAAGGTCGAGAGCAAAACATGAGATTATTGAAGAGGCGCTATGAAACCTCGTATCTGGCCGTTCGCGGCTGTATTCGTATTGATCGCGCTGGGTTGGACGTTCCTCGTGATGGCGCGGCATTATCACTATTGGCAAGCAACGGGACAGGAGATGCCGGGCATGGCGGCTAGTATTCGCAACGGGGTATTGGTTGCACTGGGGGGCGTCGCAGCGGCCTTTGCGGCGAGCTATGTGTGGATGCATCGAGCTCCGCATGAGTCGACGCCGGCAACTATGAGTTCAGCGTCTGCTGCATTGGATACGCACGCAGCGACGACGCACGGCAATAATGGCGCGCCCGCGTTACTCGGTCAGACCGGTGCTAATTACGTGTTAGAGGTTCGCGGCCTTGGACTTGTCACGGGACATGAAACAAATGAAGAGATCTGGAAGGCTATACGAGCCAAGGCAGACAATCATTCGACGTACATGTCACAAAATCCCACTGATTATCCGGCAAACAAGGACGAGCGAATGACGGATCTCGGCTTGTCGACTCGGATCAGCTTCAAATTTGGAGCGCGCAATTCCGTCGAATATTGGCCGGTTCCGGTGTTCATTTGGGAGCCGCCGAAGGACCGCCGTTTCGGTCGCCCCGGAGCAGCACTCGATGGAATTCGGCAAGAGGCGAGCTTGGGGGTAACACTGTTGTTGTGGCAGGAGGATGCGAATACGGACGATGGCGCCAGTATCATCGAAAAGCTGTTTGCGTTCTTCGACTCGCATCCGGATGTGCCGGAGGCCATCATCTACACGCTGGATGGATCGATGAAGCGCTGGCTCAATGAAACCCCCGGCTACATCGATACGTTCGGACAGTCCAACATTCCTTCAATGCCGGACAGCATGGTCGCGATGCTAGTGTCCCGCTCCGATCGAGTTGATCGACTGATTCGTCCGTATGCCGTTGAGCAAACGGAGAATGTAAACAACGGCACCGCCGACTACGATGTCACGCGGCTGTGGAATTTTTTCTGGAAAGTCAATCAGGATCGGGGGCCGGACAGCTTCACGGCGCATTACGAGGCGGAAGAAAAGCGAGCCGGAGTGGATACTCCGATGTCGGCCGGTTTTGCAACGTCCGCTTGGTGGCAAGCCAAACTCCCCGATTTCTGGAAAACGATCAGCAACAAAGGCCCGGGCGAGTTCAAACCCACGCCGTACATCCCCGTGCGCTGGACGACATGGCAGGTGAGGCAATTCGACAACGCGCCGCTGCTCGGCTACCTGCATCGGCCCATCGACGTGAAGCTCGCCGATGCGCACGGCAAGCCGCTCAAGACCGCGCAGCAGGCGGAAGCGCTCAAGGCGGGGTGGCAGCAGGCCGTCGATACGCTGCCGACCGGCGAAACGCCGAAGCGGATCTTCTATGACACGACGGGCGATCGCAGCTGGGTCGCGCCGATCAACCAGGCGCTCGCGCAAAGCGGTCCGTCCGCGCCGAGTCTCGATGACGTGAAGGAAGGCTACGACATCGGCCGCCGGATCGGGAACACGGGCATCAGCTCGCCGTTGGTGCAAATCGGACTGGGCCTGATCGCAAGCTACAACGAAGGCGGAGCCAGCGCCACGATCAATCGGCGGCCGAACGGCACGGCGACGATCGTGATGGTGAGCTCACCGACGCACAAGCAACCGGACGTGAGTCCTTTCCGATAAGAGGCCTGTATGCGCGGTGTGATTCGTAAGCGATCGATTGACCACGCCCTTGCGCTGTGACGCGAATTAGGCCGTCGTGTCGACGTTGCGCTGGGCCAGCTT
>NZ_LOWC01000099.1:0-15344 GCF_001522845.1 Burkholderia sp. BDU5
ACGGCTGGCTTCATGCCGCACCCAAAAACCGGACAGATTACGTGCTACAGACCCGGACAATTCATTTGCTCGCGACACGATGCGCCGCCGATGCTTGACGAATTGCCGCCGAGAAGGTTCCATACGGGCTCGCTTCATACCCGCGCGGCGCACCGCGCACTGATTCGATGAATTACCCAGCGATCCTAGAACGCATCCACACCGAACTCGCGCCCTGGATCGGCGCGGGCCGCGTCGCCGACTACATCCCCGAACTCGCGAAAGTGCCCGCCGAACGGTTCGGCATGGCCGTCGTCACGCTCGATGGCGAAGTCCACACGATCGGCGACGCGCGCGAGCGCTTCTCGATCCAGAGCATCTCCAAGCTGTTCGCGTGCACGCTCGCGTTTCAACTGCTCGGCGACGAACTGTGGCAGCGCGTCGGGCGCGAGCCGTCCGGCACCGCGTTCAACTCGCTCGTGCAGCTCGAAAGCGAGCGCGGCAAGCCGCGCAATCCGTTCATCAACGCGGGCGCGCTCGTCGTCGCCGACGTGCTGAGCCGCCGCTTCGTACGCGCGGAGACGGCGCTCGTCGAATTCATCCGTCGCCTGACCGGCATCGCCGACATCGATTACGATTCGCGCGTCGCGCTGTCCGAGCTGCAGCACGCGGAGCGCAACCGCGCGATGGCGCATTTCATGGCGAGCTTCGGCAACATGCAGATGCCGCCGGAGACGGTCGTCGACGCGTATTGCCGCCAATGCGCGATCACGATGAATTGCGTCGAGCTCGCGCAGGCGTCGCTCTTTCTCGCGAACGGCGGCGTCGCGCCGGCGACGGGCGCGCGGATTCTCGATCCGAGCTCGGCGAAGCGACTGTCGGCGCTGATGCTGACCTGCGGCACCTACGACGCCGCCGGCGACTTCGTCTACCGCGTCGGGCTGCCGGCGAAGAGCGGCGTCGGCGGCGGGATCGTCGCGGTGCTGCCGGGCGAGATGGCCGTGTGCGTGTGGTCGCCCGGGCTCGATCCGAACGGTAACTCGCTCGCGGGGACGCTCGCCTTGGAATGGTTGACGACCTACTCAGGGCGATCGATCTTTTGAAGCGCCGAGGTCAAGCGCGACTCATCCGGCGCAACGGCGGCAGATTTATGTCGGCGCTCGCCGGCACGCTCGCGCTCGAGCGGCTGACGACGTATTCGGGGCGTTCGATTTTCTGACGACGTCGGCGGCGCGACGCAGGATTTGACGGCGCGCGAGCGCCTCGATGTCGCCGCGCATCGATGGCCCACGCGACCGCTTCTCCGCAAGCCGCGCCGCCAGTTGCCAATCGGCGACCTGCGCGCCGGCAAGCGATCTCGCGTGCTTGACCGGCGGAAAGCCGGGCAACGGCGGCCGCGCGGCAAGCGCGGCAACCGAGCGACGTCACGTCGCCGACGTCCGCGACGTTCGCCGCCCACCCGGCGGCATTCGGGCTGCCGGTCCGACAACCACGATCGCTTCGCCCGAGCCGCGTACCGCCCGAACTGCGCCAACCAGGCCCCGCTTACTTCGCGATGTAGATCCCGGACGTCGGGCACGTGCCCTGCGTGCTCCCGTCCGTCACGAGCGACGCCGCGCTCGGGAACTGCGACGTCGCATCCGTCTTCACCGCAATCCACGCCTCGGTGAAATAGCTGACGTAGTTGACCTTCACGCACTTGAGCGACACCGCGCCGCGCGTGTTGCTGCCGAACGCGCCTTCGAACGCGGTCAGGAGCTGCGTCCGCGTCACCGTGTTGCCCGCGTTCGATTGCAGGAACGTGTTGAACGACGTCGTCGACAGGCGGCTGACCATCCCGGTCGCGTTGTTCCAGTATGCGTCGGCCGACGGCGCCTGCGCGCAGGCGCCGTGCTTGTACCACTCGTGCTTGTCGAGGCACGACTCGACGCCCGGCATGTACGTCGACAGCGTGCTCAACGTCGACGAGCCGACCGGGTACGAGTCCATGCTGCACCACTGATGGTTGTTGTCGAGGTCGATCTCGTTCTGCGGCACGCCGCAATAGAACGGCTGATTGCCGTCGTAGTTGTTCGGCCACAAACCATGCAGCGACAAGTTCGTCGACGCGTACGAACCCGACAGCGTGCTGCACTCGGTGGCGCTGTGCGTCGCGCAGAAGCCCGGCTCCCAGGACGTCGCGAGCAACAGATAGTCGTAGGCGTTGGCGGTGTTGCAAGCCGACGCGACCGCGAGCGCGCACGCGGCGCGCGCGAAGGTATGAAGCATACCGGCCCCCTCAGTATGGACGCGGCGACCGCGCGAGAGGCGCCGCGATGTTGGTGAACTGTCGGGTGCCTATTGTGCTTTCGTCAATATTGCAGCGGTGTGACTGCGTGAAGGCGCGACGATGCGGATCGTGCGACGAAGGCGATGCTCGGCGCAGTTGGACGAGATACGGCGAACGCGCGAGCGATCGCACGCGCGGCGGAGATGTTCGACGTGGATGTTCGAAATCGATGTTCGGCGTCGATGTTTCAAACGAGAAATTCAAACGCAAAATTCAAACACGGAGTCCGATGAAGCGCCGCGCGCGCTCGCGGACAGCGCCATCCCCTCGCCAGTTCATCGCGCATCCGACAGCACACGACCCGTCGCTCGTCGCGAGACGATCGACAGGCCGCCCGTGTCGCATCGCATCAAGCCGGCTGTGCGTCGCGCTGCCGCTCCAGCTCGCGCACGAGCGGCAGCACGCGCCTGCCGAAATATTCGACATCCTCAAGATAATGGAGGAATCCGCCGAGCACGAGATCGACGCCGATCTCCTTCAGCGCGACGATCCGCTCGGCGATCTGCTCGGGCGTGCCGATCAGGTTGGTCCTGAAACCGTCGTTGTATTGAACGAGATCGGCGAACTTCGAATCGGCCCACATTCCCTGCCCTTCGGGCGCCGCCTTGCCCGCCTGCTTGACCGCGTGGCCGAACGCGTTGACGGCGTCGACGTCCGCGTGACGGACGATCTCGTCGAGTACGTCGCGCGCCTCGCGCTCGGTGTCGCGCGCGATGATGAACGCGTTGACGCCGAACTTCACTTGCCGTCCCTGCGCGGCCGCCGCCGCGCGGATCTCGTCGATCTGCGCGCGATGGCCGTCGAGCGTGTTGCCGTTCATGAAATACCAGTCGGACACGGCGGCCGCCATCCGGCGCGCGGCCGCCGAGTTGCCGCCCTGGAAGATCTCCGGATGCGGCTGCTGCAACGGCTTCGGCTTCAGCGTGTAGTCGTTGAATCGATAGAAGTCGCCCTTGAACGTGAAGTTGTCCTGCGTCCAGACGCCCTTCACCGCCCGAATGAATTCCTCCGAGCGCCGATAGCGCTCGTCGTGCTCGAGCCACGGCTCGCCGATCGCGGTGAATTCGCCCTTGAACCAGCCGCTCACGACGTTGATCGCGACGCGCCCCTGGTTCAACTGATCGATCGTCGCAAGCTGCTTCGCGACGACGGCCGGATGCCACGGCCCCGGCAGGATCGCGGCGATCACTTTCAGCCGCTCGGTCGCGGCGAGAAGCGCATGGCTGAACGCGACGGATTCGTGCTGAAACTCGGCGCCGTAGCCGGCCGTGAAGCGGATCTGGGACAACGCGTAATCGAAGCCGTTCTTCTCGGCGAGCTGCGCGAGACGTCGGTTGTAGTCGATATCCCAGCTCGTGCGCTGCTCGATCTTGCTGACGACCAGGCCGCCGCTGACGTTGGGCACCCAGTAGGCGAACTTGAGGTGGTCCGGCTCGTGACTCATCGGATCGTTCCTTGAAGCATGAAGGGGACGGTAAGGATTCGGCGGCGCGCGGCCGGCCGGTCGGCAATGGCCCTCGGACGCGCCGCTTCTCGCGGCGTCTGTCTCGGCGCATCGTAGGGCGGGCCGGCATGTCGGCCAACCAATGAATTCAGCTATCGATGCCCGCCGCGGCGAGATATGCAAATGACGCACGGCGGCGGCCGAGATCGCGCTTTCACGCCGCCCGTGTCACGAACTGTCGAAATATTGAAGAATTTTGTCGCGGCATTGAACCCGGCGCGCCTTTCCGTATTCCAATGGCCGGTTTGCATTTTCATTACAATTGCTCGCCTGCCACGCCTTACCGTTCTGCCTCCCATGAAAAAATCCCAACGCCGCTGGATCGCCGCGGCGGCCGGCGTCGTCGTGCTCGCCTCGCTCGTCGTGCTGGCCCAACGCTTTTTCGCGAAAGACAAGGCGCCGCATTACCTGACCGCGAAAGTCGCCCGCGCCGACCTCGAAAACGCCGTGCTGGCCACGGGCACGCTCCACGCGTTCAAGCAGGTCGACGTCGGCGCACAGGTGTCCGGCCAGTTGAAGTCACTGAAGGTGAAGCTCGGCGACAAGGTGAAGAAAGATCAATGGCTCGCCGAGATCGATCCGGTGATCTCGCAGAACGAGCTGCGCCAGGCCGAAGCGAACGTCGACAACCTGATCGCGCAGAAACGCTCGACTGCCGCGCAGTTGAAGCAAGCCGAGCTTGCGTTCAACCGGCAGCAGCAGATGCTGCCCGACGACGCGACGTCGCGCCAGGACTACGAGACCGCGGCCGCGACGCTCGACGTGCAGCGCGCGAGCCTCGCCGCGCTCGACGCGCAGATCCGCGAGGCGCGGATCAAGATCGAGATCGCGCGCGCGAACCTCGGCTACACGCGAATCGCCGCGCCGATCGACGGCGAAGTGGTCGCAATCGTCACGCAGGAAGGCCAGACCGTGATCGCGCAGCAGCAGGCGCCCGTGATCCTGAAGCTCGCCGAGCTCGATACGATGACGGTCAAAGCCCAGGTGTCCGAAGCGGACGTGATCCGCATCCACCCCGATCAGGCCGCGTACTTCACGATCCTCGGCGAGCCCGACAAGCGCTACTACGGCAAGCTGCGCGCGATCGAGCCCGCGCCGCAGAACTTCCTCGACACGCAAGGCGGACTCGGCGGCATGGGCGGCGGCTCGTCGAAATCGAACACTGCGGTGTTCTACAACGCGCTCTTCGAAGTGCCGAATCCCGGCCATCGGCTGCGCATCTCGATGACCGCGCAAGTGAGCATCCTGCTCGGCGCCGCGCGCAACGCGCTCAACATTCCCGTCACCGCGCTCGGTGCGAAGGACAAGGACGGCGCGTATCCGGTACGCGTGCTCGGCGTCGACGACAAAGTCGCGACCCGCAAGGTCCGCGCCGGCATCAACAACAACGTGAAGGTCGAAGTGCTCTCGGGCCTGAAGGAAGGCGAGCGCGTAATCATCGGCGACGCGAACGAACCCGCGGCCGCCGGCGCCGCCGCGTCCGACGCGGGGAGCTGACGATGGCCGAACCGCTGCTGCAACTGACGCACGTCACGCGGCGTTTTCCCGCGGGCGACAAGGACGTCGTCGTGCTCGACGACGTGAACCTCTCGATCAGCGCGGGCGAGATCGTCGCGATCGTCGGCGCGTCCGGCTCGGGCAAGTCGACACTGATGAACATCCTCGGCTGTCTCGATCATCCGAGCTCGGGCAGCTACAAGGTGGGCGGACGCGAGACGAGCGAGCTCGAAAGCCACGAGCTCGCGCGCCTGCGCCGCGAACATTTCGGCTTCATCTTCCAGCGCTATCACTTGCTGCCGCATCTTTCCGCGGCGGCGAACGTCGAGATGCCGGCCGTCTACGCGGGGAGCGCGCACGCCGAGCGGCGCGAACGCGCGCTGAAGCTGCTCGCGCGGCTCGGCCTGTCGGATCGCGCCGACCATCGGCCGAGCCAGTTGTCGGGCGGACAGCAGCAGCGCGTCAGCATCGCGCGCGCGCTGATGAACGGCGGCGAAGTGATCCTCGCCGACGAGCCGACGGGCGCGCTCGATTCGAAGAGCGGCCAGGACGTGATCCGGATCCTGCGCGAGCTGAACGCGCTCGGCCACACGGTCATCATCGTCACGCACGACGAGCGCGTCGCCGCGCATGCGCGGCGCATCATCGAGATCAGCGACGGCCGGATCGTCGGCGACCGGCTCAATCCGCGCGCGGACGACGCCGACGGCGAGCTCGACGCGAACGGCAGCCCGGCGCCCCATCGCGCGCGCCGTCTGTCGGCGGGCGTCGGCCGCTTCGCGGAAGCGTTCCGGATGGCATGGATCGCGCTCGTGTCGCATCGGCTGCGCACGCTGCTGACGATGCTCGGCATCATCATCGGGATCACGTCGGTCGTGTCGATCGTCGCGATCGGCGAAGGCGCGAAGCGCTACATGCTCGACGAGATCGGCAGCATCGGCACGAACACGATCAACGTCTACCCCGGCCGCGACTGGGGCGACAGCCGCGCGGACACGATCCAGACGCTCGTGCCCGCCGACGCCGCCGCGCTCGCCGAGCAGATCTACGTCGACAGCGCAACGCCCGAGACGTCGCGCAGCCTGCTGCTGCGCTATCGGAACGTCGACGTCAACGCGCTCGTGAGCGGCGTCGGCGAGCGCTTCTTCCAGGTGCGCGGGATGAAGATGGCGCAAGGCATCGCGTTCGGCCCCGACGAGGTGCGCCGCCAGGCGCAGGTCGCGGTGATCGACGAGAACACGCGCCGCAAGCTGTTCGGCGCGAATCCGAACCCGCTCGGCGAAGTGATCCTGATCGACAATCTGCCGTGCGTCGTGATCGGCGTGACCGCGGAAAAGAAGAGCGCGTTCGGCGACATGAAGAATCTCAACGTCTGGGCGCCGTACACGACCGCATCGGGGCGGCTGTTCGGCCAGCGTCATCTCGACAGCATCACCGTGCGCGTGCGCGACGGCCAGCCGAGCGACGCGGCCGAGAAGAGCCTGACGAAGCTGATGCTGCAGCGGCACGGCCGCAAGGACTTCTTCACGTACAACATGGACAGCGTCGTCAAGACCGTCGAGAAAACCGGCCAGTCGCTGACGCTGCTGCTGTCCCTCATCGCGGTGATCTCGCTCGTCGTCGGCGGGATCGGCGTGATGAACATCATGCTCGTGTCCGTGACCGAGCGCACACGCGAGATCGGCATCCGGATGGCGGTCGGCGCGCGGCAGGCCGACATCATGCAGCAGTTCCTCGTCGAAGCCGTGACCGTGTGCCTGATGGGCGGCGCGATCGGCATCGTGCTGTCGTTCGGGATGAGTTTCCTGTTCTCGCTGTTCGTCGACCAATGGAAGATGGTGTTCTCGGCCGGCTCGATCGTGTCGGCGTTCCTGTGCTCGACGCTGATCGGCGTCGTGTTCGGCTTCATGCCCGCGCGCAACGCGTCGCGGCTGGATCCGATCGATTCGCTCGCGCGCGATTGAGGTGAAGCGATGACGAACTTCCCAACCCGTCGTTTCGCCCGACGCGCCGCCGCGTTTGCATGCGCGCATGCGTTGCTGTCCGGCTGCGCGACGCAGTCGCGCGACACGCCGTCGCCCGCGGTCCGCTTGCCCGAGCAATGGGCGTCGCCCGTCGCCGCGCAGGCGAGCGCCGCGCCCGACGACTGGTGGCGCCGCTTCGGCGACCCGACGCTCGATCGCCTGATCGACGAAGCGCTGCGCACGAACAACGATCTCGCGGCCGCCGCGATCCGCGTCTATCGCGCGCAACTGCAGGCAGGGCTCGCCGATACGAACCTGACGCCGAACGTGACGCTCGGCGCAACCGGCAACGTATCGCGCACGCTCGACACGCACCGGATGGGCCGCACGAGCGGCATCACGGGAACGCTCGGCTACGAGCTCGACTTGTGGGGCAAGCTCGCCGCGCAGCGCGACGCCGCGCGCTGGGAGCTCGAAGCGACGCAGGCCGACCGCGATGCGGCGCGGCTGTCGCTGATCGGCACGACGGCGGCGCTGTACTGGCAGGTCGCATACCTGAACCAGCAGATCGCGCTCGGCGACGCGAACATCGCGTATGCGGAGCGGACGCTGAAGCTCGTGCGCTCACGCCATGCGGCGGGGGCGACGTCCGGTCTCGACGTCGCGCAGGCCGAGCGGAACCTGTCCGCGCTGCGTGCCGACCAGACGCAACTGATCCAGCAGCGCGCCGAGAGCCGCAACGCGCTCGCGATCCTGTTCGACCAGCCGCCGCAGCGGCAAGCAGCCGAGCGCGGCGCGCTGCCCGATGCGCCGCTGCCGGAAGTCGCCGCGGGCCTGCCCGCCGAGCTGCTCGGCCGCCGCCCCGATCTGCGCGCGGCCGAGTTCCGGCTGCGCGAATCGCTCGCGAACGTCGACGTGACGCGCACGAGCTTCTACCCGACGTTCACGCTGACGGGCAACATCGGCACGGTGAGCACGAGCCTCGAGCGCGTGCTGCAGAACCCGGTCGCGACGCTCGGCCTCGGGCTCACGCTGCCGTTCATCCAATGGAACACGATGCAGTTGCAGATCAAGGTGTCGAAGTCGCAGTACGAGGAAGCCGTCGTCCATTTCCGGCAGAACCTGTACCGCGCGCTCGGCGAAGTCGAGAACGCGCTGTCCGCGCGCGTGCAACTCGAAGCCGAGGCCGACGAGCGCGCGCTCGCACTCGCGCAGGCGCAACGCGCGGAAACGCTCGCGAAGGCGCGCTTCGTCGCCGGCGCGACGGGCGTGCAACCGTGGCTCGACGAGCAGCAGCGGCTGCGCGATGCGCAAAGCGCGCTGGCGCGCACTCGGCTCGACCGCCTCAACAACCGGATGAACCTGTACAAGGCGCTGGGCGGCGCGGAATGAGCCGCTTCGGCGGGATCGGGCGCGCAGCCCGAAAGCCGTCGTTCGAAGCCTGCGCCGGGTCGCGGACATGCGCGGCATCGCGAGAACCTGCAACGAACGCGGTGCGCCGACATTGCCCAAACGCGGCGGCATCGCCGCGCTTCGCGCGAATCGGCGTCCCGAGGGGTCCCGCGTCGCTCGGCGCGCCGTCGGCGCGTCCGCCGTACCGACGCGTCGCATTCGCTCGAATTCGAAAAGCTCGTGCGATCGGCGATCGCGACGACGGCGACGGCGACGGCGACGGCGCAGCCTATCGCCCCCACGCCGCCCCCACGCCGCCGTCAGCGCCGCGACACGAGCGCAGCACGATCGCTCAATCCGCCTGTTCGCCGAGATCGGCGAGCGGATGCGCATCGCGCTTCCAAGGCGACGTCAGGAAATGCAGGACGCGCTCGCGCTGCACCTCGACGAGCGATGCGGGCGCCCAGCCCGGCCTGCGGTCCTTGTCGACGAGATGCGCACGCACGCCCTCGCGGAAATCGCCCTCCTCGATCGCGCGCGTGACGATCCCGAGCTCCATCCGGAACGATTCGGCGAGCGTCATCTGCCGGCCGCGCAAGAGCGCCTCGCGCGTCACTTCGAGCATCGTCGGCGAATGGCTCGTCAATGCGTCGAGCGCCGTCTGCAGCCATTGCCGGTGCTCGCGCGACAGCTCGTCGCGCGTCAGATCCTGCCGCAGCGTCGCGACGATCCGCTCGACGCCCGAGCGCTTGTCGAAATGCCGGACGATCCACGGCATCTGGCCGTCGAGCACCGCGTGCGGCACGACGTTGCACGGCGGCGCGAACACCGTGCGCAATGCGCGCAACGCGTCGCCCGACCAGTCCGTGCGTTCGAGCCGCGTCTCGAACGTGTCGAGCCACGACGACGGCACCGACAGATCGGCCAGCTTCGCGACGAGCGCATCCGCGCCCGACAGCGTCGCGCCCGTCAGGCCGACGTACAGCGACAGCTCGACCGGCAGCTTCGCGAGAAAATGCGTCGCGCCGACGTCGGGCACGAAGCCGATCCGCGTCTCCGGCATCGCGATCTTGCTGCGCTCGGTCGACACGCGCAGCGCGGCGCCCTGCGCGAGCCCCATCCCGCCGCCCATCGTGATGCCGTCCATCAGCGCGACGACGGGCTTCGAAAACGTGTGGATCGCGTAGTCGAGCCGGTATTCGTCGACGAAGAACGGCAGCCAGTCGCGGCCGCCCGCTTTCGCCATCCGGTGCAGCGCGCGCACGTCGCCGCCCGCGCAGAAACCCTTGTCACCCGCGCCGCGCAACACGACGGCGACGATCGAGCGATCGTCGCGGCAGCGTTCGAGCAATGCGGCGAGCGCGCGCACCATCTCGTGCGACAGCGCGTTGAGCGCGGCCGGCCGGTTCAGCGTGATCAGCGCGACGCGGTTCACGACGCGCATCGACACGTCGTGCGCCGCCGCGTCGCGATGGACGTCGTGCATCATCGGCGAGCTCATTGCGGCTGCCCTCCGTCGTCGATTCGCCATTGGGGCTTGCGCTTGCCGAGGAATGCGGCGACGCCTTCGCACGGCTCGCCGCCGTCGAACAGGTCGACGAAGCGCTCGCGCTCGATTGCGAGCGCCGCGCCGCGCGGCACGCCCTGCCGCGCGAGGCCGATCAGTTCCTTCGCGACGCCGACCGCGCGCGGACCGAGCGCGACCGCGCCGCGCGCGAGCCCGAGCGCGGCGTCGCGCGAGCGGCCCGTGTCGACGACCTCCTCGACGAGGCCGATGCGCAGCGCCGTTTCGGCGTCGACGCGCACGCCCGCGAGGATCATTCGCTTCGCCCAGCCTTCGCCGACGAGCCAGGGCAGCGTCTGCGTGCCGAGTCCGCATGGCGTCAGGCCGACCGACGGCTCGGGCAGCGCCATCTGCGCATGCCGCTCGGCGATCCGCATGTCGCACGCAAGCGCGCATTCGAGGCCGCCGCCCATCGCATAGCCGTTGATCGCGGCGATCGTCGGAAAGCGCGCGTCGTGCAGCGCTTCGAACGCGGCGCCGAAGCGCGCGGCCATCGTGCGCGCGATCGCGTGATCGCCTTCGGCGAACGCGTTCAGGTCGGCCCCCGCGCTGAAGAACTTCGGCCCGTCGCCCGTGACGATGAGCGCGCGCACGCGCGAATCGGCTTCGAGCTGCTCGATCGTGCGCTGCAGTTGCAGGAGCCCGTCCGCGCTGAACGTGTTCGCGGACGGGCGCTTGAGCGTGACGAGCGCGATCGCGCCGTCGTCGGCGTAGTCGAGCGCGATCATCAGGCGTCCTTTTTGACCGGCTGGTACAGACGGATCACCGCCGAGAAGTCGAGCTTGCCGTCGCCGCGGCTGCTCATCGTCTGATAGAGCTGCTGCGCGAGCGCGCCGAGATAGACCGGCTGCCGCACGTGCTTCGCCGCGTCGTTCGCGAGGCCGAGATCCTTCAGCATCAGATCCGTGCCGAAGCCGCCCGAGTAGCCTCGCGACGACGGCGCGGTTTCGATCACGCCCGGATACGGGTTGTACGTATCGGAGCTCCAACAGCGGCCCGTCGACGTGTTGATGATGCCGGCGAGCACCTTCGGATCGATGCCGAGCGACGCGCCGAGCGCCATCGCCTCGGAGACGCCCGCCATCGTGATCCCGAGCACGAGGTTGTTGCAGACCTTCGCGACCTGCCCCATCCCGGTCGCGCCGCAGTGGACGATGTTCTTGCCCATCGCCGAGAGCACGGGTTTCACGCGCTCGAAGTCGGCGTCGCTGCCGCCGACCATGAACGTCAGCGTGCCCGCCGCCGCGCCGCCCGTGCCGCCCGACACCGGCGCGTCGACGAATGCGCCGCCCTTGCCGCGCACGAGTTCGCCGAACGCCTGCGCGCTCGCCGGATCGATGGTGCTCGAATCGATCAGCATCGCGCCCGCGCCGAGGCCGGCCAACACGCCGTCGTCCTGCGTGAGCACGGCGCGCACGTGTGCGGCCGCGGGCAGCATCGTGACGACGAACTCGGCGCCCATCGCCGCGTCGCGCGGCGACATCACGACGTGCGCGCCGCCGTCCTTCACGAGGCGCAGCGCGTCCTCGCTGAGATCGAACGCGTGCACTTCATGGCCCGCCTTCAGCAGATTGAGCGCCATCGGCGCCCCCATGTGGCCCAAGCCGATAAAACCGATCTTCATCGCGCCTCCCAATCAGTGCAGCCGAATCGTCGTGTTGACGGCGCCCGCCGTCGCGTCGTCGTCGAACCAGCGCGCGGTGACGGTCTTCGTCTGCGTGTAGAACTGCACGACCTGCTTGCCGTACGGGCCGAGATCGCCGAGCTTCGAGCCGCGCGAGCCCGTGAAGCTGAAGAACGGCACCGGCACCGGAATCGGAATGTTGATGCCGACCTGGCCGATGTCGATCTCGCTCTGGAACTTGCGCGCGGCCGCGCCGCTCTGCGTGAAGAGGCCGACGCCGTTGCCGAACGGATTCGCGTTGACGAGCGCGATCGCCTCGTCGAGCGTCTCGACCGACATCACGCACAGCACCGGACCGAAGATCTCGTGTGTGTAGATCGTCATCTCCGGCTTCACGTCCGCGAAGACCGTCGGGCCGATGAAGTTGCCGTGCG
Organism: Burkholderia sp. BDU5; assembly: GCF_001522845.1. NCBI lineage: Bacteria > Pseudomonadati > Pseudomonadota > Betaproteobacteria > Burkholderiales > Burkholderiaceae > Burkholderia > Burkholderia sp. BDU5. The sequence continues at coordinate 12,288 of NZ_LOWC01000099.1, forward strand.
GATAGCCGTCGACGTTCGTGCCGCGGCCGTCGAGCGCAAGCGTCGCGCCCTCCTTTTCGCCCGTCTCGATGAGGCCGAGGATCCGCTGCTTCGCCGCGCGCGACACGACCGGGCCGACGTCGGTGCCCGCCTCGGCGCCCGCGCTGACCTTCAGCGTCTTCGCCTTCGCGACGATGTCGGGCAGCCAGTCGCGCGCCGCGCCGACGAGCACCGCGACCGACGTCGCCATGCAGCGCTGGCCCGCCGCGCCGAACGCCGCGCCGACGAGCGCGTTGATCGTCTGCTCGCGGTTCGCGTCGGGCAGGATCACCGCGTGGTTCTTCGCGCCCATCATCGCCTGCACGCGCTTGCCGTGCTCGCTGCCGAGTCGGTACACGTGCGTGCCGACGGCCGTCGAGCCGACGAACGAGATCGCCTTCACGAGCGGATGCGAACACAGCACGTCGACGACTTCCTTGCCGCCGTGCACGACGTTCAACACGCCCTTCGGCACGCCCGCCTCGATCGCGAGCTCGACGAGCTGCATCGTCGACAGCGGGTCCTGCTCGGACGGCTTCAGCACGAACGTGTTGCCGCAGACGATCGCCATCGGGAACATCCACAGCGGGATCATCGCCGGGAAGTTGAACGGCGTGATGCCGACGCACACGCCGAGCGGCTGGCGCAGCGTGTAGGTATCGACGCCGCCCGCGACGTTCTCCGCGAATTCGCCCAATTGCAGCGAGCCGACCGAACACGCGTGTTCGACGACCTCGAGGCCGCGGAAGATGTCGCCTTCGGCGTCGGGCAGCGTCTTGCCCTGCTCGGCCGTCAGCGTCTTGGCGATCTGCGGCAGGTTCGCGCGCACGAGCTCCTGGAACTTCAGCATGATCCGCATCCGCGCGGACAGCGGCGTGCTTTTCCATTTCGCGAACGCGGCCTGCGCGGACTCGACCGCTGCGTCGACCTCGGCCGCCGTCGCGAACGGCACGCGCGCGAGCAGTTCCTGCGTCGCCGGATTGACGATGTCGCGCCACTCGGTCGCGTGGGACTCGACAAATTCGCCGCCGATCAACAGCTTCACGGTCGGCACGTGATGTCCCTTCCGGGACGACGGGGTTGCGTTCATCGTGCGATTCTCCAGGCTATGGCCGGCGACGCGCCGCGCGCGTCACCGGCCGGTTTATGCGGCGGCGCGGCCGGGCGTCACTTGCCGTCGGCCGCGAAATCCTCTTCCCAATACTCGCCGGGCATCCGGCTCGACGTGTCGTCGCCGCGCGCCAGTTCGCGCCGGCGCAATTCGACGCGGCGAATCTTTCCGGAGATCGTCTTCGGCAGCTCGGCGAACTGCAACCTCCGAATCCGCTTGTACGGCGCGAGCTTTTCGCGCGAAAAGCGGAAGATCTCGCGCGCGAGCGCCTCGCTCGGCTCGTAGCCCGCGCGCAGCGTGATGAACGTCTTCGGCACCGACAGCCGCACCGGGTCCGGGCTCGGCACGACGGCCGCCTCGGCGATCGCCTCGTGTTCGATCAGCACGCTTTCGAGCTCGAACGGGCTCAGCCGGTAGTCGGACGACTTGAACACGTCGTCCGCGCGGCCGACGTAGACGAAATAGCCGTCGTCGCGGCGCAGCGCGATGTCGGAAGTCCGGTAATGGCCGTCGCGCATCGCGTGCGCCGTCGCCTCCGGATCGTTCGCATAGCCCTTCATCAGGCCGACCGGGCGCTCGACGCTTGGGTCCACCGGCAGCGCGACCTCGCCTTCGCTCGCGCGCGCGCCGTCCGGATCGAGCAGGTCGATCGCGTAGCCCGGCAACGGCCGGCCCATCGAGCCCGGCACGACCGGCTGGCCCGGCGAGTTGCCGATCAGGCACGTGGTTTCGGTCTGTCCGTAGCCATCGCGGATCGTCACGCCCCACGCCTTTTTCACGCGCTCGATGATCTCGGGATTGAGCGGCTCGCCCGCGCCGACGATCTCGCGCAGCTTCACCGCGAACGTCGCGAGCGGCTGCTGGACGAGCATCCGCCAGACGGTCGGCGGCGCGCACATCGTCGTGACTTGATATTTGACGAGCGCATCGAGCACGACCTTCGGCTCGAAGCGCGCGTAGTTGAACGCGAACACGCACGCCTGCGCGTTCCACGGCGCGTAGAAGCAGCTCCACGCGTGCTTCGCCCAGCCGGGCGAACTGATGTTCCAGTGGATATCGCCCGGCTGCAGGCCGACCCAGTACATCGTCGACAGGCTGCCGACCGGATAGGTGCGATGCGTGTGCTCGACGAGCTTCGGCTTCGACGTCGTGCCGGACGTGAAATACAGCAGCATCGGATCGCTCGCGTGCGTGACGCCGTCCGGCGTGAAGTCCGCGCTCGCCGCGTAGCCGTCGGCGAGCGCGAGCCAGCCCGCGCGCGGCGCGCCCGCGACGATCTTCGTCACGTCGAGCCCCGGCTGCTCGAACTTCTTGGCCTCGTTCTCGTCGACGATCGCATAGCGCACGCCGCCGATCCGCACGCGGTCGCGCACGTCGTCGGCGGACAGCTGCGTCGTCGCGGGCAGCACGACCGCGCCCAGTTTCATCGCGGCGAGCATCGTGTCCCACAGCTCGACGCGATTCGGCAGCATCAGCAGAATCCGCTCGCCGCGCGCGACGCCGATGCCGCGCAGCCAGTTCGCGATCCGCGCGGAGCGCGCCGACATCTGCGCGAACGTGTACTGCGCGCCGTCGCCCGTCGCGGCGTCGACGATCCACAGCGCCGGCTTGTCATTGCCGCGCGCGATCGCGTCGAAGTAGTCGAGCGCCCAGTTGAATTCGTCGAGCGCCGGCCATTCGAAATCGCGATATGCGGTGTCGTAGTCGGTGCGGTGGCGCAGCAGGAAATCGCGTGCGTCGAGGAACGCCTGTGCCGTCATCGTGTCGTCTCCTGTCGATCGGAGTTAGCGCTTCAGCGCTTACTCCGATCCCATGCAAAGCTGTCGATCGGAGTTAGCGCTTCAGCGCTTACTCCGATCCCATGCAAAGCTGTCGATCGGAGCTGGCGCTTCAGCGCTTGCTCCGATCCCATGCAAAGCTGTCGATCG
>NZ_LOWC01000100.1:0-3021 GCF_001522845.1 Burkholderia sp. BDU5
CTCGCCTCAAGCGCCGGAACCTCCCACTTCTTCTTTCGCGTCGCGTTTCCGTTACCGCGAAAGAGGCGTGATTCTAGGCACCATTCCGCTTTCGCGCAAGCCCCTTTCCGAAAGAAATTTGATCCCCCCGTTCCGAGCTCGCAAAGCGCGGAACGGGGAATCGCGCGCACTGGAGTGACGACGCACCACAAGGACCAAAGGTGCGCGGCGCTTGTCCCGATTTCAGCGATGCTTGAAGACCGGCTTGCGCTTCTCGACGAACGCCGCCATCCCTTCCTTCTGATCTTCAGTCGCGAACGCTGAATGGAACAAGCGACGCTCGAAGTGCACGCCTTCCGCAAGCGTGGTCTCGTATGCGCGATTGACCGCCTCCTTCGCCATCATCACGGCAGGCAGCGAGAACTCGGCGATCGTCGTCGCTGCGGCAAGCGCCTCGTCGAGCAGTTTGTCCGCCGGCAGGATCCGAGACACCAAGCCAGCGCGCTCAGCCTCCTCCGCATCCATGAAGCGCGCGGTCAAGCACATGTCCATCGCCTTCGCCTTCGACACCGCACGCGGCAGGCGCTGCGTTCCGCCCGCGCCCGGCAGCACGCCGAGCTTGATTTCGGGCTGACCGAACTTCGCGGTGTCTGCCGCAAAGATGATGTCGCACATCATCGCGAGCTCGCAGCCGCCACCCAGCGCAAAACCTGCCACCGCCGCAATGATCGGCTTGCGGATCTGACGCACCGTCTCCCAGTTGCGCGTGATGTAGTCGCCCTTGAAGACATCCATGTATGAATAGGTCGCCATCATCCCGATGTCCGCGCCGGCCGCGAACGCCTTTTCGCTGCCCATCAGCACGATGGCGCCAATGCCCTCGTCCGCGTCGAACGCCTTGAGCGCCGCGCCGAGCTCGTCCATCAGCGCGTCGTTCAACGCGTTCAGCGCCTTCGGACGATTCAGCGTAATCAGCCCCACCCGGCCTCGCGTCTCCACCAGGATGTTTTCGTAAGCCATCTGCTTCTCCTCGATCAATGAAACATGAAATGCCGCACACGCACGGATGATTTGATGCTAACATTTTCCGACCAACCGGTCGGTTAATTAATACCCCCCCCACCCTCCTTAACGTTCATCAAGCCTGCCGCCATGACCCATCCTCTGTTTGCGAAGCATGAAGACACGCTGAAGCACGCGCTCTCCACGATCGAAACGCGCGGCTACTGGAGCCCGTTCGCCGAGATGCCGAGCCCCAAAGTGTACGGGGAAAGCGCCAATGCAGACGGTGAAGCAGCATTCAAAGCCCAGCTCGACAAACCCTTCGAGCTCAACCAGCCCGCCTCGGGCGGAACGGTCGGCGCCGAGCAGTCGCCGTACGGCTTCGCGCTCGGCATCCGCTATCCGAAATCGTCACCCGACGAACTGATCGACGCCGCCGCGCAAGCGCAGCGCGGGTGGCGCGAGGCCGGGCCGCACGCCTGGGCCGGCGTGTGCATCGAAATCCTCGCCCGGCTGAATCGCGCGAGCTTCGAAATCGCGTACGGCGTCATGCACACGACCGGACAGGCGTTCATGATGGCGTTCCAGGCGGGCGGGCCGCATGCGCAGGACCGCGCACTCGAAGCCGTCGCATACGCATGGCAGGAACTGCAGCGCATCCCCGTCGATGCGCACTGGGAAAAACCGCAAGGCAAGAACCCGCCGCTCGCGATGCACAAGCGCTACACAATTGTGCCGCGCGGCACGGGCCTCGTGCTCGGTTGCTGCACGTTCCCGACCTGGAACGGCTATCCGGGCATGTTCGCCGACCTCGCCACCGGCAATATGGTCATCGTCAAGCCTCACCCCGGCGCGATCCTGCCGCTCGCGATCACCGTGCGCATTGCGCGCGACGTGCTGCGCGAAGCGGGCTTCGATCCGAACATCGTCACACTGCTCGCGACCGAAGGGAACGATGGCGCGCTCGTCCAAGATCTCGCGCTCCGTCCGGAAATCAAGCTGATCGACTTCACCGGCAGCTCGAAAAACGGCATCTGGCTCGAACGCAATGCGCATCAGGCACAGGTGTATACGGAAAAGGCGGGCGTCAACCAGATCGTGATCGATTCCGTCGACGACCTGAAGGCTGCCGTCAAGAACATCGCGTTCTCGCTCGCGCTCTACTCCGGCCAGATGTGTACCGCGCCGCAAAACATCTACGTTCCGCGCGATGGCATCCGCACCGCGGAAGGACACGTCAGCTTCGACGACGTCGCGCAGGCGATCGCCGGCGCCGTGCAGAAGCTGACGGGCGACCCGGCGCGCTCGGTCGATCTCATCGGCGCGCTTCAGAACGAAGGTGTCGCCGCGCGCATCGACGACGCGCGCAAGCTCGGCCGCGTGCTCACCGACAGCCAAGCGCTCGAGCATCCTGTATTCAAAGACGCGCGCGTGCGCACGCCGCTCGTGCTGCAGCTCGACGTCGCAGATCGGGCGAAGTACACGCAAGAATGGTTCGGCCCGATCTCGTTCGTCATCGCGACCGATTCGACGGCACAATCGCTCGATCTCGCCGGTTCGATCGCGGCCGAGCACGGCGCGCTCACGCTCTCCGTCTATAGCACGGACGATGCCATCGTCGAGGCGGCACACGAAGCAGCGGTGCGCGGTGGAGTCGCACTGTCGATCAATCTGACAGGCGGCGTGTTCGTCAATCAATCGGCGGCGTTCTCCGACTTTCACGGTACGGGCGCCAATCCGGCCGCGAACGCTTCGCTCGCCGATGCCGCGTTCGTCGCGAACCGCTTCCGCGTCGTGCAGAGCCGACACCATGTTGCGCCGAAGTCCGCACCGGCAGAAGCCGGCCAAACGGCATAACCCGTTCGGCCGAGCTGCCGACCGCGCCATCGTTCACTACCATGAATGAACCCGCTCCCTCGCGGGTTCACCTCCGCCGGAATTCGACATGACCGATGCTTTCATCTGCGACGCAATCCGCACGCCCATCGGCCGCTATGGCGGCGCCCTGGCCCCGGTGCGGGCCGACGACCTCGGCGCGGT
>NZ_LOWC01000101.1:0-75966 GCF_001522845.1 Burkholderia sp. BDU5
CACCTCCTCGTTCAAGTGGACACAATCGTCGCCGCTCTAGCTTCACACGAACAGTGCGTGGTTCATCGATCGCTTACCGCTGATTCCGCGGCGGAAGGCCATTTTGACGAGAGCTCCGAAACGCTGCACGAGGACTATCTGTGGCGCGACGGCGGCTGGACTGCGCGCGTGGTTAAGAACCAGGACGACGACGGCTGGGCCGTCGAAATGATCAAGGACGGCGAGCCGGAACCCGCGCTTGTCGGTCCATGGACGATGGGCCGCAACAAGAAGGATCCGAAGCCGCTCGATACTTCGGCATTCAATACGCTCGTGAAAACCGCGTCAGAGGTATTGCGTCGGCACGAGCAGCAACTGCGCGCGCAGTTGCATAAGCGAGTGACGGTTGCGGCGGCAACGGGCGAGGGCGAATTGGACATCACGCTGGATATCATTCCCGACGAAGATGAGCCTTACGCACTGCTGACCGCTCTTGACGCCTTCGGCGAGCAACTCGCTCAAATGCGGGTGGCGGCGAACTTCAAGCTCAGCAAGGCGAGCGCTGTGACCTGGGTGGAAAACGGATTCTGCCGGCCAAGCTGACAGTGCGCGAACAAAGAATATTGCCCTAGATCGTGCCGCCCAATTGTCCGTACAGATTCGGGTTCGTCCCGGTCAGCTTGATCGGAGCACGCCCCCCCCCCGACCAAGTCTCCGGCGAAGCCGCGGTCGCAAAGTTGCGCCGTCTGCGTAGCCCATTTCTGCGGCGATTGCATCCAGTCCATCGAGTTTGTCTCGATACGATACCTGGCACGCTCGCCCCGTCGATCCTGAAAGCAGGACAGGGGGATTTGCCAGGCACGACTCCGGCACGCCTTTGCAGCGTCCTCGGGCTTGTTGCGAGGTCGTGGGCGGCCTCTTGCAGCGAGAATCCCCTCGCCAGATTCGTGCGTGTCCATTGCTCGAATCGTTCGATGAGAGGATCGCGATGCGCGAGGTGATCGGGGATGACGTATGGCGCCAGAGATACCCGCCCGTCGACCAACATGTCCTGCGCCACGAGCGTGGCCAATTCCGGGCTCTCTTGCCGGATCAGCCGGAGCGTGAGATCCAGATGCCCCATCGCCGCGCCAGCGGTCACAACCGGTCCCGAAGGGACGAGCTTCGGTCCTGGTCGAGTCGAACCTTAAGGTAGCGGCTTCGGAATAGCGGGCCGAGCCACCCTGTCGTGGTCGCCTCCTGCTCGTCGAGTAGGCCTGATTCGGCGAGGCGGAGGGTCCCTGTGCAATCGGCGGCGATTCGGGCGCCTTGTCCTTGCCAGTGGCGCACCGTGATGAATGTAATCATGCGCTACGCGCGCGGACATCCGAGCAGTCTTCAGATTTCGGTATTTCCTGCCTCACAAGAAGCGACCGAGTCATACTAATTCCGTTTCCCGGCAACTGGGCTTGATGAACTGCTCTCGGGCGCTTGAACTTTGTCCCCGTTGGGGATATGAAGCCGAGAGTGATTTCGACCGATATTGAGGAACATGATAACGAAGGATAGACTCGCAGCACGCTCACAACAGGAACTGCTGCGCGTGGCAATGGATCAGCTCGGGATGACTCGCGCGGAGTTCGCGGTGCGCCTGAGTGTTGCGGCGCGGACCTTGGACAAATGGCTTCTGCCGGATGACTCGCCGGACGCGCGCACCATGCCCGACATGGGACGGTCACATGTCCTGGACATCTTGCAGTGGCAAAAAAAGCGAAAATCCATTTGATTGTCCCTAATGGGGATATGCACTGACTCACAAACAATCCGCTTCGAGAGACAAATGCCGAATCAATCTGCCGTGCTGCTAAAGAAGATTGACGCCGACAAGGCGACGCTCGATGCTGCACGTCCGTTTCCTCGGCACACGGTCGCCTCTCTGCGAGAGAAACTGGTGCTGGAGTGGACGTATCACTCGAACGCGATCGAAGGGAACACCTTGACGCTGCGCGAGACCAAAGTGGTGCTCGAAGGCATCACGGTCGGCGGAAAGACTCTTCGCGAACACTTCGAGGCGACGAACCACCGCGACGCGATCCTCTATGTCGAGGGCATTGTATCGAGGGCCGAGGCGTTGTCGGATTGGCAGATCCGCAACATCCACGGGCTCGTGTTGAAAGGCATCAACGACGGCGAGGCGGGCCGCTACCGCCACGAGAATGTTGTAATTGCGGGTGCGAGCACGACGCCGCCCGACTTCTTTCATCTGCCCGCTGAAATGGCGGCACTGATCGACGGGTACGAAAAGGCCGGTGCCATGCATCCGGTCGAACGCGCCGCGGAACTGCACACACGCTTCGCCAAGATCCGTCCGTTCATCGATGATAATGGACGGACGGGGCGGCTCCTGCTGAACTTCGAGTTGATGAAAGCTGGCTATCCGCCGGCAATCGTCCGCAAGGAAGATCGGCTCGCCTATTACGATGCACTGGACAGCGCCTGTGGAAGTGGCGCCTACGACGACATCACGCAACTGATCGCGGAATCGGTGCAGCGCTCGCTTGACACGTATCTCGACGCGCTTGGGCTGCGTCCTTCCCCTGAGCCGGATGGCGCTCCACCGTCTTCCGGCTTTCGGATGTAACTGAGGAATAGCCATGCCGATTCACGAGCGAGTGAATTCGGAATTCGAGGAAGGCGGCAAGCCCGTCTCCTTCGGAATCGACGATAAAGGGCGTCGGTATGTCAGCGGGGAGTGGGGGGTACGGAGCAGCCATTGCGCTTGCATTGGTGGGTCAATGCTGCCGTCATTTTGGGCGGGCTCAGCGCTCGGGCGCAGGGCGTTTTTGCGGCCCTAACGTACTTCTGCACGCAGGACGAAAAGGACCTGACGCGCGAGCGCCCCGTGCCGGCCGGTAGCCGGCGATGATCAATTTCAACAGGATAATGACAATGGCAGGTAACAAGCGTACGTATTCGGACGTAAAGGCACAAATCGAAGCATTGCAGGCAGAGGCATCGGCGCTGCGTGACCAGGAACTCGCGGCAGTCATTGCCGACGTGCGCGCGAAGGTGGCCGAGTATGGACTGACCGAGCAGGACGTCTTCGGCCGTAAGCGTGCGCCCCGAGCACAAGACACTGCCGCCGCAAAAGGCGCGAGCGTTCCGAAGTACCGGCACCCGAAGACCGGTGCGACATGGAGTGGAAAGGGGCGCGCGCCGGCATGGATCGCGCAGGCCCGGAACCGAGATCGATTTTTGATCAAGCAGTAAGAGACGGTTTCATAAAGGCTGTTCGACGCGCCGGAGTGTATTCCAGCAGATCAAGCAGCAACCGAGTTTGAGGAACGCGCCGTGAATATCAGCACGACGCTCGAAACGAATTCGAAGGCGGCGGAAGTGATGCAGCCAGGCATGCGTGCGTTCGACGACCCAGCGATATTTTCCGAGACCGCTGCCATGTTCCGTACGGCGCTTGGCGATCAGTGGCTCGATACCGGGCTTGCGCAAAGCTCGTCGATGTCGCTCGGAGTCATAACCACGATCGGCGTAGACCACACGCGGCCTGCTCAGTGGATGGCCGCGCAATCCGCGAATCGGTGGAATCGCGTCGATCAGCGGCAGCATTGCGTGACGTCGTTGACATTCGCGCCGGTCAGGATCGCGGCGAGCGGCGAGCGGCGTGCCGTTGGCGTCGGTGACGATGTGGTGCTTGGAACCGGGTCGCGCGCGATCGGTCGGGTTAGGCCCAGTTTTTGACCCGCCCCAACGGCGCGAATCGATGATGAATCGACGGCGGCTCGCGAGAAGTCGATCTGGTCTGCCGCTCGCAGCTTCGCGAGAGCAACTCGTGCAAGCGGTCCCACACGCCGGCAGCCTGCCAGTCGCGTAGCCGTCGCCAACACGTCACGCCCGAGCCGCCCCCCATCTCGGCAGGCAGGTCGCGCCAGCGCAGTCCGGTCTTCAGAACGAACAAGATGCCGGTCGGCGCGGCGCGATTCGAGACAGGCAGGCGGTCCGGGTTCTTCTCGCGCCGCAGCTTGGGTGGCGATAGTAACGGCTCGATCAGCATCCACAGTTCGTCGTCGATGATCGGCTTGCCCATCTCTACGGCCTCGGTTATTCCGATGCCTGAGGTTAACGGCTCGCCGAGAAAGTTAACAGCCCCACGGGACCATTTTGAAACCGTCTCTAAAGGTCAGTGCCGTCTCGACGGCGATCATCGGCCTTTCGTCGATTCAACTGTTGATGGTCTTGATTGTCGGCGCGCGAGGCGCCAAAAAATCCGCGCCCAGACAGTCCGAGACGGGGTAATCGTCCGAATCGTGCAAAAAATGGCGCTTTGATCCTGAAAACCCGTACCTATCAAGGGCTTGTGCATTCCCTATTTGAGCAAAGGTCACGGAGCTGCGAAGCCTTGCTGCAAGCACCTCCGCATGTGACGACCGCCAGATTTCGCACGATTCGGACGATTACCCCATATCCAGGCGGGCGTGGGCACGCGTTGCGTAGTGAGTCTGGTAGATTCTTTCGACCTTCAGCGTCTTGAAGAAGCTCTCCATCGAGGCGTTATCCCAGGCGTTGGCACGGCGGCTCATTGAAACGTTTAACGCTGTACTGGTCGCGATGTGCGTCAATCCAGGCGTACCTCACCGCGACCCCTTCGCGAAGTACGCCGTCGCCTTTCGAAGAATTTCGATACGATGCCTCACGAAAGCGTGCGCTTCAACCAAGGCAGGAATCGGACATTTCTAACGAGCCCAAATCGGACATTACAACTTAGCCATTACAGCTGTTCCGCCGATCATAACTATTATGTAAAATTAAGGATTCCTTATAAGATCGCTCACCTCACCTAGTATCCGCCGACGCTCAACGCCGCGAACAACAGCGATCGCCAGGAGCGCATCGAGTGCCGCGTCGCCTGCGCTCAGCTGCTGCGCGCGCTGCTCAAATATCTCGACCTTGCCAGCCCGCGCGTCGGAATCCGGGGTCCCCTTGATTTCAATGTCGTTTACCGGGTTAGGCCGGCCTAGCTCCGACAACGGTCAGCGGTCTGCCCCTTAAATAATATTCCATCCAATCAAGCACTTCCTGACTGGTCTTTTGGCGTCGCGCGAAGACCTTCCCCATACGAGTCTAACGTTAGAAAACCGTATTTGTACAGTTCATAGACTCATGATCCACGATAACTGACATTATCGCGGTAAAGCGGCTCCCGAGGGGCCATCGGGAGCCGCAGTCCGCACGGCAATCCCGGGCAAGGAGGTCTTCACGCTAGGCAAAAAGACCAGTCAGGAAGTGCTTGATTTGACGGGATATTATTTAAGGGGCAGACGGATAGGCCTTGTCGGGCCTAGGCCGGTCTACCCCGGTAAACGACATCAAAATCAAGGTGACCCCTTTGTAACGGCGTGTTCGCCGCGAAATGCGGCCCAATCCGCGTCGGCGACGCGATTCGACGCCGAAGTCCGCCGGGCGCGCCGCAGCGCGCGGCAGAAGCGGCGGCCCCGACGATGCAAGGCGAGCGGGCGCGACCGATTGTTACACGATGCGGCGCGCGCGACGCCCGGCCTATACTAGCCGTTGCCTGTACAACCGGCCGCCGGCCCGCGCGAACGGACCGGCGCGCCATCGCTCTCGGAGCCCCGCATGCACTACCTGCTGACCTACGAACTCGTCGACGACTATCTCGAACGGCGCGGCGCGTACCGCGCCGAGCACCTCACGCTCGCACAGGCGGCGACCGCGCGCGGCGAGCTGCTGCTCGCAGGCGCGCTCGCCGATCCGGCCGACCAGGCCGTGCTCGTGTTCGACGCGCCTTCATCCGCCGTCGCCGAAGCGTTCGCGCAAGCCGATCCGTACGTCGCGAACGGCCTCGTCAAGCGCTGGCGGGTGCGGCCGTGGACGGTCGTCATCGGCAAGCACGCGACGCCCGCCTGACGCGCGCGCCGGCTCACAGCCAGCCGGCTTTCCTGAAGCGCCGCCACAGGAACAGGTCGGCGGCGGCCATCGCGCCCAGGCACACGTGGAAGCCGAAGCGCCAGTGCAGCTCCGGTATGTTGTTGAAATTCATCCCGTAGATTCCGGCGATCATCGTCGGGATCGCGAACAGTGCGGCAAACGAGCCGAGTCGCTTCGTCACTTCGTTTTCCGCGAGCGAGATCATGCCGAGGTTCACCTGGATCGCGGTGACGAGCATCTCGCGCCGCCCTTCGATCGTCCGCACGATCCGCAGCAGATGGTCGTAGACATCGCGAAAATAATGGTCCATCCCCGCGCAGACCTGCGGAATGCGGCCGCCGACGAGCTTCGCGAGCGGCTCGACGAGCGGCGCCGTGTGCTGGTGCAGCATCACGAGCCGGCGCTTGAGCGTGTAGAGATCCTCGATCAGCGCGCGGGCGGCCGCCGTGCCCGTCTTCTCGAAGATCCGGTCCTCGAGCGCCTCCAGCTCCGCGCTCAGCGCCTCGAGCGTCGGGAAATAGCGGTCGACGACCTGGTCCATCAGCGCGTAGAACACGTACGCCGAGCCTTCCTTCAACAGATGCGGCTCGCGCTCGCAGCGGGCGCGCACCGCGCGGAAATCCTGCTCGGCGTGATTGCGGATCGACAGCACGTAGTTCGGGCCGACGAACACGTTCAGCTCGCCGAGCTGGAGCTCGCCTTGCTCGTCGATCTCCACCGTGTGCAGCACCGCGAACAGCGCATCGCCGTACTCCTCGATCTTCGGACGCTGGTGGCCCTTGCGTGCGTCCTCGAGCGCGAGCTCGTGCAGGCCGAACTCCTCGCCCATCCGCTCGATCTCGTCGGGCTCGGGATCCTTCAGGGCGACCCAGACGAAGCACTCCGGCTTCGCGACATAGTCGCCGATGTCGTCGATGTCGATGTCGGCCAGCTTGCGGCCATCCTGGTATGCGGCGCAGTTGATCAGCATGCTCTTGCTAGGTTCGAAGCGATTCCGGCGCACAGTTTAGCCGCTCTCTCGCGCCGTGGCGGCGGCGCGTCGCTTGCGCGGGCCGCCGTTATTGGTCATGATCGGCATCGTGCACGCGTCGCCGCCCGCTCGTGCGGGCGGCGCTCCCTCGAATCGTCCGGCGGCCCGCGCCGCCGACCTGACCATCAAGGAGGCTGCGATGTGGTATTTCTCATGGATTCTCGGCATCGGCGTCGCGCTCGGCTTCGGCATCATCAACGCGATGTGGCTCGAGGCGAACGGCACCCTCCCGGCCGACGTCCCCGACGACAAGAACCGGGCAGACGGGCCTGCTGTTTCGGAGGGCGGCCGTTCGTGACGTATCTGGTGTTTTTCTGCGGCCATGCGGGCACCGGCAAGACGACGCTCGCGAAGCGGCTGATCCGGCCGCTGATGAAGACGACGGGCGAGGCGTTCTGCCTGCTCGACAAGGACACGCTGTACGGCCGCTACAGCTCGGCCGCGATGGGCGCACTGACGCAGGACCCGAACGACCGAGACAGCCCGCTCTATCTTCAGCATCTGCGCGACCCTGAATACCAGGGGCTTCTCGACACCGCGCGAGAGAACCTGGCGCTCGGGATCAGCGTGATCGTCGTCGGGCCGCTGTCGCGCGAAGTGCGCGACCGGCGGCTGTTCGACCGCGCGTGGCTCGGCGTCGGGCCCGACGTCGAGCTGCGCATCGTCTGGGTCCACACGTCGGAGGAGACCGCGCATGCGCGGATCGTCGCGCGCGGCAATCCGAACGATGCGTACAAGCTCGCGCACTGGGACGAATACCGGCAGCGCCGCTTCATTCCGTCGGGCGCGCAGTGCGACGGTCTGCTGATGTTCGACAACACCGCGCCGTCGGATACGGCCGTCGACGTGCTGCTCGACCACATCGCGCCGCCGCCCGCGCGCGGCACGTCGACGGTGCCGCCGCTGCCCGCCTGATGCGGCGCGGCCGCGAGGCCCTGCCCCCGTCACGACACGCACGAAAAAGCGCCGGGCGGCCCGAAGGCCGGCCCGGCGCATGGTCGCGGCTCGCGCATCGCGACCCGGTTCGGCCGTCGCATCGCCGGCAGGCCGCGATGCATGGCGCGCGTGCGCGACCGCGCACGCGCGCCGAACGCGTTACGCGAGCGCGTGCATCCGCTCGAGCGTGCCGCCTTCGTACAGCTTGCCGAAGCGGTTTGCGAGGAACGCGTGGAGCGGCACCTGCTCCTGGCGCACGAAACCGCTTTGCGGCAGCTTCTTCTCGCGAAACAGATCGAGCACTGCGCACATCGCGCCCGCCGTCGTGATCTGGATCGCGCTCATCGGCATCCCGCAGATCTCCTTCGCGAAGATCTTGCGCGTGAAGACGTCCTGCACGAGCTGGCCGTGCTTCACGCCCGTCACCGTGACGAACACGAGCACGACGTCCTGCTTCGTCGACGGCACTGCGCGGCGCATGATCGACTTCAGCGTATCGCGGTCGGTCGACAGACGCAGGTCCTCGAGCAGGAACTGGATCAGCTCGCGGTGGCCCGGATAGCGGACCGACTTGTAATCGAGCGTCTCGACCTTGCCTTCGAGCGTCTCGCACAGCGTGCCGAGGCCGCCCGACGTGTTGAACGCCTCGTATTCGATGCCGTCGAGCGAGAAATGCTCGAGCCCTTCGAGCGGCTGCACCCACTGGCGGCGGCCGTCGCGGACCGCTTCGCACGGCTGGCAGTATTCGTTGATGAGGCCGTCGACGCTCCACGTCAGGTTGTATTTGAGCGCGTTGGTCGGATACTCGGGCAGCGCGCCGACGCGCATCTTCACGTCGCGCACTTCGGAAAAGCCGTTGACGAGCTCGTGCGCGGCGATGCCGATGAAGCCCGGCGCGAGGCCGCATTGCGGCATGAACGCGCGGTCGGCGCCTTCGGCGAGCTCGCGGATCGCGCTCGTCGCGCGCACGTCCTCGGTCAGATCGAAATAATGGACGCCCGCGGCCTTCGCGGCGGCCGCGACGTTGATGGCCAGGTAGTACGGCAGCGCGTTGACGAGCGCGTCGAAGCCCTTCACCGCTTCGCGGATCGCGGTCGCATCGGCGGAATCGACGCGCTGGGTCGCGATGCCTTCCTTTGCGAGCTTCGCGAGCGCGTCCGGGTCGCGATCGAACGCGACGACTTCGTAGTCGCCGGTTTCGCGCAGCAGATGAGCGATGGTGTGACCGATGAGACCTGCGCCGACGATGGCGATTTTCATGTCTTCTCTCCTGACAAGGTGATTGTTGTAAACGGCGTGTTGCCCTGTCGAAGAGTGTAGGGATGTGCAAAAACACTTTATAGATGAAAACTGATGCGGAACGACGTCAATTTTCGACGAATTGTCGATTGTTTTAGACGATTCGTCGAAAGCGATCAATAGACCGTCGATTCGCGCGGACCGCCCGCCGATGCCGCGCCTCGGCAACGCCGCGCCGCATGGCCTCGGCCGCTATCCGGCGTGCGTCGCCCGCCCACCAGATTTCGTAGCTTGACGGCGTGCTTTCGGCTTACTTACGCTCGATCGCAGGTATCGTCGACGCCGTCCTCGCTCGGCCGGCGCGCCGATCCCACCCGGTCCCGGCGAACCGCCGAACGCGTCGCCGGCCCATCGCGGCGCCACCTTCGGGGCGGCCGACTCGTCCGAGGCCGGCCGGTCTCGGTCCCATCCGCTGGAGAAGAACAATGACAATCGTGACCCGGAACGCATGCCGTCTGATCCGTCTTGCCGTCGTCGCAGGCTTCGCGTCGCTCGCCGCCGCGCCTGCCGTGCACGCGGCGAAAGTCAGTCAGGAGGGGCGCTGCTCGATCAAGGAAAACGCACCCGCCGATCCGTGCAAGGCCGACCGGGGGCGGTCGGCCACGGGCGTCGTTCCGGGCAAGAGCCACGACGCGTGCACGGCGGCCAAAAAGCTCGCGCGGGAGAATCTGGAAGCGCTCGTCTCGAACAAGACGTGCATGAAGTACACAAACTGCAGCAAGCCCTGCAAAGTGATCGAATCGCAGTGACCCGACGGCGCGCGCAAACGGCCGCGCGTCATGCGGCGCCTGGGCGCCGCCGCTCGTCTTCTGCGCGGCTCACCGACGTCCCGCAGCCGCTGCAGAACGGAAAGAACGCGAAGTTGCGCGTGCCGCACCCGCACTGCTCGAACAGCTTGAGCCCGCAATGGATGCAGAACGTCGCACTGTCGCCGCCGAGGTTCCACGGCTTGTCGCACGACGGGCAGAGCTTCTTCTGATACGCGGCGATCGCCTTTTCGTAGCCGATCGCCTGCGCGCGCTCGTGCTGGCTGCGCCGCATCTCCTCGCGCTTGCGTTCGACGTAGCGCTGAAACGCACGCAGCATGTAGACACCCGCGAACACCGTCAGCACGATGCCGACGATGACGCGCACGTAGCCGCCGAAGCTCGGCAGATACGGCACGAGCTCGACGAAGAACGCCGTCAGCGCGAACATCCCGAAGCCATAGACGAACGGCCAGTAGCGCACCTTCCGGTAACGGACGAAGAGCCAGACGGCGAGCACGAGAATCGGCAGCGTGAACGCGAGCCGCCACGCGAACACGACGAGCTCGTAGCGGCGGCTCGCCTGCTCGAAGCTGCGCTCGGCCTGCGCCTGCGATTGCGCGAGCTGCGCGCTCACGTCGTCCTGCCGCTTGCGCAGCGCGTCGAGCTGGTCGTTGATCCGATCCTGCTGGCGCTGCCATCCGGTCACCGCCGCCTGCAATTCGTCGAGCTGGCGCGTGCGCGCGAGCACGTCCGGATTGCGGCTCGCGTCACCCGTCGCGCTGCGCGTCGCGATCCAGTTGCGAAAGCTCTCCTTCGCCTGGTCGTAGTCCTGCTGCGCGCGGTTGCGGGCGGTCGTAAACGCGTCGGCCTTGTCCGTCAGCGCGCTCTGCTCGCGCTGCAGTTCCCGCTGCGCCGCGCGCAGCGACGCGTCGGCCTGCGTATCGGCGTAGCGCGCGAGCGTCGGCGGCCCGCCGCGCGGCGCGAACGCCATATCGCGGATCACGAGGCTGCCCAGCATGTTGAGGAACAGCGCGAACGCCACGGCGATGCCCCACGACGCGATCTGCAGCAGCCGCTCGGGGCGCGAATAGGTTTGGCTCGTCGTCATGATCCCGGCCTCTCGTCAAGGTTGTCTTGTTCGTCTTCGCACGTCGGGCGACGCGGCGCGTCAGCCGATCGTCCCGCGGTCGATCTTGCGCGCGAGGATGATCGACGTCGTCGTCCGCTCGACGCCTTCGAGTGCGCCGATCTGATCGAGCAGGTCGTTCAGGCGCTCGGGCGAATCGGCGCGCAACCACGCGACGTAGTCGTACTCGCCGCTCACCGCGCACAGCAGCTGCACCTCGGGCATGCGGTCGAGGCGCTTCAGCACGTCCTTGCCGTACTTCGGCGCGAGGATGACGCCGACGTATGCGTAGATGCTCGCGTCGAGCACGTCCTGCCCGAGCCGCACGCTGTAGCCCGCGATCACCTGCGTGCGCTCGAGCCGCGCGATCCGCGCAAGCACGGTCGTGCGCGCGACGCCGAGCTGCCGCGCGAGATCCGCGACGCTCGCACGGGCGTTCGCCTGCAGCAGCGCGACGAGGTTGCGGTCGAGTTCGTCGAGTTGATCGAGTCGAGGTGGACGCATGGCGGATCGACGAATGAAGGTGCCGCGATGATAGCGCCGAACGGCCGCGCGCCCAACCATGCGCGCGCCAGGCGCGCCGCGTCGGACGGCGGGCCGCGTGCGGTCCAGCTCACGACGCCGACGCCCGGCGGCGGAAATGCCTTGTAGAAGCCTTGTCGCGCGAACTGCGCGTTCAGTTCGGCAAGCGGCCGCGACTCGTCGTGCCGCAGGAAGATCGTGAGCAGGATCGCATTGCCAGTCGTCGCGGCGGCCGAGCCGGGCACGGGCGTGGCCGGCTCGGCCGCCGCGGCGAGCTGTGCGTCGGCGACGCCGCCCGCGAGCGCGAGCGCAATCAGCACTGCGGCGCAGCCCAGTCTTACCGAGTGATGTCTTCGTCATGTGCATCTGTGACGCCTCCACGAAAAAGCGCGTCGATCGGGCAAGCGACGCGCGCCGCAGCGTTCACACGGTCGAACGACGGCCGCCCGGCGCACGGCGCACGGACGTGCCCGCAACCGGCCGCCCGCGCCGGGCCCTGTCGCACCGAACCACGACCTTACGATTTCGATTCGTTTCGGTTGTAAGCAGATGTCGCATCGCCGCCCAACGGCCCGATACCGTGCTATTAATAGCGCGGGACGCGCGCTGCGCATGCTGTCGGGCGCCGCGCCTCGCATCCGGATCCCGTTCGACGACCACACAGGAGCTCCAATGAAAAAGATCACGCTGACTTTCGCTGCCGCGCTCGCGCTGACGGCCGCGCTAGCGCATGCCCAGGCGCCCGCGTCGATGCCGGCCGCAGCGGCCGCCTCCGCCCCCACCCCGGCCGCGCGCCATGAAGCGCGCGTCGAGAAGCGCATCACGTACCTGCACAACCAGTTGAAGATCACGCCGGAGCAGGAATCGCAATGGAAGACGTTCGCCGATACGATGCGCGACAACGGCGCGACGATGGCGCGTCTCTATCGCGAACGGATCGAGAACAAGAACACGTCCGCGCTCGACGACATGAAGCAGTACGCCGAGCTGACGCAGACGAATGCCGACGGCGCGAAGAAGCTCACCGACGCGTTCGCGCCGCTGTACGCGAGCTTCCCCGCCGAGCAGAAGGCGCTCGCCGACTCGACGTTCCGCAAGTGGCTGCACCCGGAGCCGGGCAAGGCCCGCGCACGCAAGCATTCGGGCAAGGCGGACGGCCAGGCCGCCGCGAGCTCTGGCGCCGCGCAGTAACGCGTGTCGCGCGAGTCTGCGCGCGGCGCGCTCACGTCCGGTCGCGACGCGCCGCGCAACTGTGCGGCCGCGTCGCGACCGGACGGACGGCGAACCGCCCAGCGGCTACCTGCAAGCACGCATTCGCATCATCGACCCGCGATCGCCGGCGCCGCTCGTCTGCTCATCTGCTCGCCCTCGCACGCGGGCCCCGGCGGGCTTTCCTACCCGGCTCCCGCGTCGGCGAGCATACCGCGCCCATCCGTCACCGCGCGGACGTGACCCGTTCGATCATCGCCCGCACCGCGCGCATTTGCGCCCCCGACTTAAGCGCATAGTTCTGCCCGGTATACGCGTACCAGTCCCAGCACCCCTGAGGATTGCTCGGCATGCTCGTCTTCGCGACCTGCGGATACAGCACGACGATCCCGTTCGCATCGGCCCAGTTGTCGTACGTCGTCATGTCGCGCACGACGGCCGCCGACTGCAGGCAGCCATGAAACACGACATGAACCTTGCAGCCGGCATTCGTGTCGCACGCGCGCGGGACGTATGCATAGCCGTCCGCCGCGAGCCCGCTCGACGCCGGCGCGAACTCGCGCTGGTCGAACGCGATCGCCCGTCCGGTCGGCTGGGCAACGGGCGGCGAGAGCGCGCCATAGATCGTCTCGAGCAGCGCGCCCGCCTGGTCGTAGCCCGACTGGCCGACCTTGCAGTGGCTGATGTACGGTGAGGCATTCGCGTCGCACACATTGCCCGCGGACGGCGTGATGAATGCATGCCCGGCCGGGATGTCGGCGACATAGATGATGTTCGACACGGGCACGCCGGCGAGCCAGAAGAACGACCACGTCGCATCGACGGCGGACTGGTGAACGATCGTGTCTTTCGTACCGCTGAACAGATAGATCTTCGCGCGCTGCAGGTTCGCGAGCGGATCGATCTGGCCGCTCGCCGCGAAGCCTTGCGCGGCGGTCAGCAGCAACCCCGAATCCGGCACCATGTTCGGCACGAGGCCCATGCACACGCCCGTGTTCGCGAGGCTGCCCGCCGCGCAGTAGTACGGACCGCCCGCAATCGCGCCCGCGCCGATCACCGATGCCGAATAAGCAACCTGGTATTGGATCGCCATGTACGCGCCAGACGACAGCCCGGACACCGACACCTGGTTCGCGTCCGCGCGCAGCATGGGCAGCGGCGGCGAAGCTTGCGCGCTCGCGGGCGCGACGGCGGCGAGCATGATCGTGAGCGCGGCGGCAAGCGTCGCGCGCGCGGCGGCATAGCGCATCTGCATGGATTTCCCCTTGGTCTGCGCCGAGCGACGGCCGCGACGGCCGGCGTCGATCGGACGGGTCAAGACAGTCGGACGGTAAATCGAGACGCGATCACTTCATATTCGTCCCAACGCCCGCCACCTGCAAGGTTGGCGTTCACGCGCGTCCGGATTCGCGCTAAAGTGATGCGCCTTTATTGACGAAAATCGACATGATCGAACTGAAAAACGTCGACCTCCGCAATGATCCCGGCGCGTTGCGCGTCGTCAAGGACGAAACGGTCCAGGTCGAATTCGCCGCGCAGCCGGGCGAATTGATGAGCCTCGAAGGCCCGAACCGCTATGCGGCGGGAGACGCGCTCGTCACCGGTTCGACGGGCGACCGCTGGGTGGTGTCGCGCGAGCGCTTCGACGCGAAGTACGTGCCCGCCGCCGAAGAACTCGTGCACGGCGAGCCGGGCGGCTACCGCAACCGCCCGGCCGTCGTGCTCGCGAAGCGGATGGACGCGCCGTTCTCGATCGCGCGTTCGGCGGGCGGCGACACGCTGCGCGGCGACGCGGGCGACTGGGTGATGCAGTACGCGCCGGGCGACTACGGCGTCGTGCAGGCGAAGCGCTTCGCGCAGGTGTACCGCGAGGCGGACTGACGCCTGCGCGCGCGGCGCGCCGTTCACCCGTGTACCGGTCTTGCATCCGCGCGCCGATCGTACGTCCGCGCGGCGGTCGGTGAGCGGCGAACGAAGCCCGCGCGCCCCGTTGCACGCGCGGGGTCCACCGCCGTCCGCCGCCCGCCCGTGCTCTTGCCGCGCTCTTGCGCGACCACGTTCCCGCGTCAGGGCACCGACGTCACCCGCTCGATCATCTTCCGCACTGCGCGCATCTGCGCGCCCGATTTCAGCGCGTAGTTCTGCCCGGTATACGCAAACCAGTCCCAGCATCCCTGGGGATTGGCGGGCAAGTCGGCCGCCACCTGCGGATACAACATGACGATTTTGTTCGCATCGGCCCAGTTCCGGTACGTAGTCATGTCGCGCACGACGTCCGCCGATTGCAGGCAGCCGTGAAACACCACGTGGACCTTGCAGCCCGCGCTCGCGTCGCACGCGCGCGGCACGTATGCGTAGCCGTCCCTCGCGAGCCCGCTCGACACCGGCGCGAACTCGCGCTGGTCGAACGTGATCGCGCGTCCCGTCGGCTGCTCGACGGGCGGCGAAAGCGGCCCGTAGATCGTCTTAAGGAGCGCCCCAGCCTGATCGTAGCCCGCCTGCGCGACGGTGCAATGATTGATGTACGGCGCGGCATTCGCGCTGCATACGTCGCCCGACGACGGCGTGACGAACGCATGCCCGGCCGGCACATCGACGACGTAAGCGAGATTCGTCGCGGGTACGCCGGCTTGCCAGAAGAACGACCACGTCGCGTCGACGACGGGCTGACCCACGACCGCATCCTTCGTGCCGCTGAAGAGATAGACCTTCGCGTGCTGCAGATTCGCGAGCGGATCGATCAGACCGCTCGCGGCGAAATCCCGCGCCTTGATCAGCAATTGCTTCGAATCCGGCATGCCCTGCATGCAGGGCTTCGCATTGACCAGTTCGCCCTTCGCGCAATAATACGGACCGCCCGCGATCACGCCCGCGCCGATCACCGATGCCGAATACGCGACCTGGTACTGGACCGCCATGTACGCGCCCGACGACAGCCCGGACACCGACACCTGATGCGAGTCCGCACGCAGCGCGGGCAACGTCGGCGAAGCTCGCACGTTCGAGGACGCAACGACCGCGAGCATGATTGGGAGCGCGGCGGCGAGCATCGCACGCGACGCAACGTGACGTATCTGCATGAACTTCCCCTTTTGTCATGCCGATCGGCCGTCGAATGCGTTCGGGGTCGATCGGCCGGTTGGCGAAACCGCTCGGCACATCGAGACGCGATGCCGGCATCTTGACCGCGCCGCCGCGTCGTCGACAAGCGCGGCGCCCGTGCGGATCCGGTTTCAAATCGGCGCGACGTTTTTTTTTCGGCGCGAACCGATGCGATCGCGTTGAAAGGTGCCGACCTTCGCAACGATCCCGATGCGAGGCCAACCATCGAAGGGCAAGGCAATCCGAGAAAAACGTCGTGCGCGGATGCATCGCACCGCGGAACCGATGCGTGTCGCGCACGCTCGCCTGAAAACGCGTGCACGTCGCAAGCAGGACGAAGCCGTTCCGCGCGGGGAAGGCAGGCCGTCGTCGAATCGCGCTCGAGCAGGACGCCGATCCGGCCGGTGGGAGGGGCCATTCGCCACGACGTGAAACGAAAGGCTCGTGGAAGCTCTCGCCCGCACATCCGGCAGGCGGGATCGAGGCCATGCCCTTGACGACGCATGTCGGCGCCGGCCGATCGCCGGACTGCCGGCGCGTCGCGACCGATCGTCAGCGTGGCGATCGCGAACGCGCGCCGCCCGTCACGCGAACTCGTCGCCCAATTCGAGCGTCGTCTCGCGCGGCACCGCCTCGCCCGCCGCGTGCCGCTCCTCGAGCGTGCCGAGCATCGCCTCCACGTATGCGCGCAGCACCGCATGGCTGCGTGCGCGCTGCATCGGCTTGAACGCGAGATAGCGCCGCAGCGCGGTGGGCGCGAAGCGCACGTCGAGCGTCATCTTGCGCGGCGTCGCGCCGAAACGCATCGCAAGCCAGTGCACGGCAAGGAAACGCCCCGCTTCGTCGGTGCGTTCGGCAAAGTGCGTCTGCTCGGGAAAGAGATCGCAGATCACGCGCGCGAGCTCGTCGAATTCGGCGCTCGCGCAGTCGTATTGATAATCGTCCATCGTCGCGTCTCGGTTCAGCGTGCGGCGCGCGCGGGCCGGCACTGTTTCATCAGCGCGCCGGCGAAGCCCGCCGTCAGCAGCAGATACAGCGCGACCATCCATTCGAATGGCACGCCGCCACCGTTATACAGGATCGACGGCAGATCGATGATCGGATGCAACACGACCATCGCCGGCAGGATCCAGCGCTTGCCCGCGCGAATGCCGCGCCACATCAGCACGGAAAGCGCGACCTGGACGACGAACGCGGCGACGCGCTCGAGCGCCGACACCGCGACCAACGCCGGCGACATCGTCGCGAGCATCACCTGGATGCGCAGCGCGAGGTCGGCGGGCATCGTCGAGAGCTGCGCGTTCAGCTCGCCGCGGTTCGCGAGCCACGCGAGATAGACCCACTGCGCGAGCACGACGACGCCGACGAACCATGCCTGCGCGCCGCCGTGGCCGATCCCGTTGGAGAGGCCACGGGCGTCGCCGTCCGACGCGCCGTAGCGCCTCGCGAGAAAGCGCAGCCCGAGATAGCGGCCGATCTCCTCGAAGAGCGCGGCGACGACGGTGCCGAACACCGCGAACGTGACGGGCTTCGACAGCCACAGCACGGCCGATGGCTGGCTGAGCAGCACCGCGTAGAGACCGCGTTCGAGCAGCGTCGCGAACAGCATGTAGACGGCGACGCCGACGATCGCGTCGCGCCGGTCGAGCGCCATCGGCTTGCGGAGGAGTCGATAGAGGCCGATCGGCAGCAACGCCACGACGAGCGTGGCGATGACGAGCGCCGCCAGCGTGACGGGAGCAACGGTCATGACAATCCTTGTTCGGAACCCGCACCGGTGCGGTGCGTGCCCCGAATGATACTCAGCTTGCGGTCGATGCGCGCACGCGAAGCTCGCCGGGCAGCAGCGCTTCGTGGAAGTCGCCCGTGCCGCCGTCGATCCGCTCGTGGACGAATTCGACCGCGCGATAGCCGATGTCATAAGTCGGCTGGCGGATCGTCGTCACGCCGATCAGCTCCGCCCAGTCGGGATCGTCGATCGCGATCAGCGCGACTCGCTTCTGCCACGCGTCCCCGAGTCGCGCGTGCAGATGCCGCGCGATCGCGAGCGCCACTGGCGCATTCGCCGCGAAGATCGCCGGCCGCACCGGCTCGCCCGCAGCCGCGTCGATGCGCGCGTCGAGCGCCGCGAGCGCGCGCTGCGTCGAATCCGGGTTCTTCGGTTCAAGCACGATCGTCGGATGCAGGGTGCGCCCCGACGCGGCGATCTTCGCGCGAAACGCCGCCTCGCGCAGCCGCCGCGAGCTGACATGCTCGAAAGGCTGCACGACGAAATGAATCGACTGGAAGCCCTGCGCAAACAGGTGCTGCAAGCCCATCTCGATCGCGGCCGTGTTGTCGAGGCCGATCATGTCGGCCTCGAAGCCTTCGACGTTGCGGTCGACGAGCACGGTCGGGATGCCGCCGCCCTGCAGCGACTTCAGCGCGTTCTCGTCGGCGCCGAGCGCGTTGACGATCATGCCTTCGACGCGGTAGGTGGTGAGCAACTGTAGATAGCGCCGCTCCATCTCGAGCTCGTTCGCCGCGTGGCAGATGAGCGGCATGTAGCCGAGCGCATGGCACGCGGCTTCGACGCCGCGCAGCACTTCGACCGTATAGGGATTCGTCAGGTCCGCGGCAAGCAGGCCGAGGAGCCGGTTGCGGCCGCGCTTCAGGCCGCGCGCCATCTGGTTCGGACGGTAGTTCAGGCGCGCGATCGCATCCTCGATGCGCTTGCGCAGGTCGGCGGACAGCACGTTCGTCTCGCCGTTCAGATAGCGCGACACGCTGGTCTTGCCAGTGCCCGCCTCGCGGGCGACGTCGCTGATCGTCGCGGGACGCGACGGTTGAGTTCGGGATTCGCTCACAGTGGCGCCTCGTGACGAGCGGCCCGCGCCGCCTCGTGAACGGGCGGGTCATTGTTGTTGGATGAAAAGGCCAACTGACGATGTCTCCTGTCGGCCGATTCCGGCCCGGCAAAGCTACGGACGGCGCACGAGCGCCCATCTTGCCGCGACGGCTCCGCGACGATTAGCGGGCGATCATAACGCAGGCGATCGGGCCGTACCAAGACGGCCTCCTCTAGCGTGGAGGGGCGCGCGGCGCGCCGTGCGGCAGATGAAGCGGCGCGCATGCCGGATGCGCGTCGCGCAACGGCAGCGCATTGCCGCCGCCGTTGCAACGCGCAAATCGAAAGAAAGATCGCTGCGTCGCGCATCATCGCGTTCTCCGCATCGAAGCCTGCGTTCACGGGCAAGCCCGCAAGCTGTCGGACTGCCGACGATTCGGCGGCCGAATCTCAGATCCGATCCCGCCGCGAAGCGGGCCGCGTCCGACGTCGCGCCCGCCATCGCCGCGCCGCATGCGATCCGGCGGATCGATCCGCAAAGCGCATGGATGTCCGCCAAACGCACCGCCTCGCGTATTCGAGTCCATACCGCTCGCCCCCGTACTTCGCCATCGCGCGCGGGGCGTGCATGCCGCGCGCGATCCGCTCGGCGCTCAAGACGCCGATTGTGCTCGCTTCAGCACGTCGCGGTTGACGACGTTGCACGCAAGCGTGCCGTCGAGCGCCGCGATCAGGTTCTCCGCCGCGCAGCGCGCCATCGCATGGCGCGTCTCGCGCGTCGCCGAGCCGATGTGCGGCAGCGCGACGACGTTTTTCATCGACAACAGCGGCGAATCCGCGGCGAGCGGCTCGCGCTCGAACACGTCGAGCCCCGCCGCGCGGATCGTGCCCGCACGCAACGCGTCGATCAGCGCGGCTTCGTCGACGACGGGCCCGCGCGACGCGTTCACGAGGATCGCGCTCTTCTTCATCTTTGCGAATTCGCGCGCGCCGATCAGATGCCGCGTGTCCGGCGAAAGCGGCACTTGCAGGCATACGAAATCGGCGGTTGCGAGCAGCTCGTCCAATTCGACGCGGCGCGCGCCGAATTGCGCTTCCGCCATCGGATTCGCGCTGCGGTTCGTGTACAGCACCTGCATCCGGAAGCCGAGCGCCGCGCGGCGCGCGACCGCCGCGCCGATGCGCCCGAGCCCGACGATGCCGAGCGTCTTGCCGTTCACGTCGGCGCCGTACAACGACTCGCCGATGCTCTGCCGCCACTGCCCCGCCTTCACGTATTCAGCGAGCTCGACGACGCGCCGCGCGCTCGCGAGGATCAGCGCGAACACGGTATCGGCCGTCGCTTCGGTCAGCACGTCGGGCGTGTGCGCAAGCACGATCCCGCGACGCGTCAGATCGGCGACGTCGAAGTTGTCGAAGCCGACCGAGATCGTCGACCACGCGCGCAGGCGCGGCGCGCGATCGAGCAGCTCGGGCGTGATTCTGAGACTCGCGCCGAGCGCGCCGTCGGCGGCGTCGAGCGCGCGCGCGAGCGCGTCGGCGCCGTCGACGACGGTCACCTCGGCGCGCTCGCGCAGGGTCGCGAGCACGTCGTCAGGGAGCGGCTTGTAGACGACGATGCGATGCTTCATCGATTCATTTTCCTTGCAACGGATGAGCGAGCGGCGGCGTCTCGCCCGCCTGCTTCACGGACAGCGTGAGCACGACGGCCGCGACGAGCGCGGCGCTCATGAAAGCATAGGACGCGACGGGCGAGCCCGTCGCGCCGTTCAGATAGCCGACGACGTACGAGCCGACAAACGAGCCGAGCGCGCCCATGCTGTTGATGAGCGCCATCGCGCCGCCCGCGACGTTCTTCGGCAACAGCTCCGGCACGATCGCGAAGAACGGCCCGTACGGCGCATACATCGCCGCGCCCGCGATGACGAGGAGTGCGTACGATATCCAGAAGTGCGTCGAGCCGAGCGCGTACGACGCGGCGAACGCGGCCGCGCCGATCAGCAGGAACGGCCACACGAAGCCCTTGCGCGAGCCGAGCTTGTCGGACGCCCACGATGCGGCGAGCATCGCGATCGTCGCCGCGAGATACGGCAGCGCGGAGAGCCACCCCGTTTCGACCATGCCGAGCGCCGAGCCGTTCTTCACGATCGACGGCAGCCACAGCACGAAGCCGTACACGCCGATGCTCCAGCAGAAGTACTGCGCGCACAGTTTGACGACGGCGGGCGAGCGAAACGCCTCGCGATAGTTGCGCACCGGCTTGAGCGCCGCCTGCTCGGCGGCGAGCGCGGCGTCGAGATCGCGCTTTTCCTGATCGGTGAGCCACTTCGCCTGCGCGGGCTTGTCCTGCACGAGGAACCACCAGCAGACGGCCCACACGACGGCGGGCAGCCCTTCGGCGATGAACATGTGCCGCCAGCCGAATTCGTGGACGAGGTAGCCCGACACAACCGACATCCACAGCACCGTGACCGGATTGCCGAGGATCAGGAACGTGTTCGCGCGCGAGCGCTCGCGCTTCGTGAACCAGTTGCTGATGAAGACCAGCATCGCGGGCATCACCGCAGCCTCGACGACGCCGAGCAGGAAGCGGATCGCCATCAGCGACGGGATGTTGCTGACGACGCCCGTGAGCGCCGCGCAGCCGCCCCACAGCACGAGGCTCCAGAACACGAGCGTCTTCACGCTGCGCCGCTCCGCATAGATCGCGCCCGGGATCTGGAAGAAGAAGTAGCCGAGGAAGAACAGCGCGCCGATCAGCGACGACAGCCCCTTGCTGATGCCGAGATCCTGGTTGATCCCGGCCGCGGCGGCGAAGCCGTAGTTCGCGCGGTCGAGATACGCGAGGCTGTACGTGATGAAGACGATCGGCATGATCGTCCACCAGCGGCGAAGCGCGAGCGTTGCGGGCATGATGTGAGTCTCCTGTTTCGAGCGGCGCCGTATGAAACGCGCGGTTCGCCGCGATTGTGCCCGTCCTGCGTCGGGACGGGCGGCTTATCGGGCGAGCGGCGCCTCTAGCCGATCCGGCGCATTGCTCAGGTTTTCGATTCGATCGAGCTGCTCGCGCGTCGGCAATCCTTCCGAATCGCCGATCACCTGGATCGCGAGCGCGCCGATCCGGTTGCCGCGCGCGACCGCGTCTTCGATCGCGCGGCCTTCGAGCAGCGCGCTCACGACGCCGACCGCGAAGCCGTCGCCCGCGCCGACCGTGTCGACGACGTGTTCGACGCGCTCGGCCGCGACCGTCCCCTCGCGCCCGTCGGCCGTGCGGAAATACGCGCCCGCCGCGCCGAGCTTGATCACCACGCCGCGCGCGCCCCGCTCGAGGTAGAAGCGCGCGATCTCGGCGGGCGTGTCGAGCCCTGTCAACTGCCGTCCTTCGGCGAGCCCCGGCAGCACCCAGTCCGCATGCTCGGCGAGCGCGTTCAGCGTGCGCGCCATCGCTTCCGGCGACGGCCACAGCGTCGGCCGCAGGTTCGGATCGAATGATACCGTCTTGCCCGCCGCGCGCATCGCGCGCGCGAGGTGGAACGCGAGCTCGCGCGACGATTCGGACAGCGCGGGCGCGACGCCCGTCAGGTGCAGGTGCCGCGCGCCGAGCACGTAGTCGGACGCGTAGTCGTCGAGCGACAGTCGGCTCGCGGCCGAGCCCTTGCGGAAATATTCGACTGCGGGATCCGCACCGCCGGTCGCGCGCGACTTCAGCTGGAAGCCCGTCGGATAGCGCGCATCGACCGTCACGCACGACGCGTCGACGCGCTC
The DNA here is from genome assembly GCF_001522845.1 of Burkholderia sp. BDU5. Classification (NCBI taxonomy): domain Bacteria; kingdom Pseudomonadati; phylum Pseudomonadota; class Betaproteobacteria; order Burkholderiales; family Burkholderiaceae; genus Burkholderia; species Burkholderia sp. BDU5. Next base: position 22,485 of record NZ_LOWC01000101.1, read on the forward strand.
GCGCGCGAGCGTGTCGAGCACGTAGCGGCCGAACGAATCGGCGCCGACGCGGCTGATCCAGCCGACGCGAAAGCTGAGGCGCGCGAGGCCGATCGCGACGTTCAGATCGGCGCCCGCGATACGCTTCGTGAATTGCGTCGCGCTGTCGAGCGGACCGGGCTCGGCCGCGACGAACATCGCCATCGCTTCGCCATAGGTGACGACGTCGAGCGGGGCTGGCATGGGTTGGCTTACTCCTTCGGTCAGCGGCCCGGAGCCGGCGCAAGCGCAAAGCTTGGCCGAGCCGGGCACGAGTGGGTGGGTTTCATGCGGCCTTCAGCCACGCGACGCGCGTCGTCGCATCGTCGGCCACGCGCGCCGCGTCGAGCGGAAATTCGATTCCGCGCGGCGCCATGCGCGGCAGCAGCGCGAGCGCGTCGTCGCAGAAGCGGTCGTGCGGCGGCGGCGCGATCGCGAAGCGGCGTGCGCCCTCGCCGCCGACCGCCTTGCAATGGATGTATGCGACGTGTTCCGCCAGCGCGCGCGCGGCGGCGAGCGGCGCTTCGCCCGCCCATAGCCAGTTGCCGATGTCGAACGTCATGCCGATGAGCGCCGGGAACGCTTCGTCGCGCAGCGCGGCGAACAGCGACGTGAACTGCGCGAGCGCGCCGCCCTGCCGCATCTGGCCGTTCTCGACGAGCACGCGGGCACGCGCGCCAAGCGTCGCGGCGGCGATCTCGGCCGCGTGCGCGTGCGCGGCGAAACCGCCCAGCTGGAATTTGACGAAGCGCGCGCCGAGCGCGTCGGCTTCCGCGAGCGTCGCGGCGAGCGCGTCGCGGTTCAGGCCGCCGTCGTCCGCGTAGAGCGTCGCGGGCGTCGAGTACACCGACCACAGCCCGGCCGCGGCGAGCGCGCAGCCAAGCTGCGCGAGCGCGGGCGTCGCCGCGTCGTCGTCCGACGCGAACAGCTCGCGCCGCACCTCGAAACCCGCCGCGCCGGCGTCCGCCGCCGCGGCGACGAATGCGCGATGGCCCGCGCGGCGCACCGCGTCCGCGCCGAAGGCGCTCGCGACGATCACGATGTCGACCATGCTTTGCTCGTCTCTCCTCTGCGATCGGATGTTGTCGGAACTGCTTGGAACCGGTTCCATTCGCCAATGGACGAATAGTGCGCCGAGCGTTCGAAGCGAACCATAGAGGAAATCCCTAGGCACGGCCTCCGGTGAACCCGCAGCGTTGACGCACGCGAACTAAGCGCCGCCGGTGCACAATAGCCGATGGCATATCGCCGGGATGCGGACGAAAACCGATTGTTCTGCGCCAGCGGACGTCCCTGGCGGTTCGTCCCGCCCATCCCACAGGAGCAAACGGCATGCTCGTCCCGTACCTGCTTGCGAGCGCACTCTTCTTTCTCCTCGCCGTCCCGCTCGCGGCGAAGCGGATCGGCCCCAACCGCTTCTACGGCGTCAGGACGCGCGCGACGCTGCGGGACGCCGCGCTCTGGTATCGCCGCAACTGGATCTTCGGCCTCGCGCTGATGCTCACGAGCACCGTATTCATCATCGTCATCGGGTATTGCCGCCTGCGCGGCGCGCGCGTGCCGAACGCCGTGCTGCTGGCTGCGTTCGTCGCCGAAATCGCCATACCAGCCGGCCTCTGCTTCATTTCACCCGGGCCGCCGGGCGACCACCCCGACCGCGGCCGTCGTTAACCGGCCGCCGCCCGCATCAAGCCGGATCGGCCTGCGCGACGCACAGCTCGAGAAAGCGCGCGGCGACGCGCGACGGCGTCGCGCCGTGCGGCACGAGGATCGAGAAATGGCGCGTGAGCGGCTCGGGCGCGATCGACACCATCGCGAGCGCCGCGTCGTCGTGCCGGAGCGACATCGCGGACACGAAGCCGATGCCCATTCCTGCACGCACCGCCTCCTTCACCGCCTCGACGCCCGCGATCTCGAACGCGACCGTGAGCGGCGTCGCCGCGCGTGCGAACGCGCGCTCGACGAGCTGCCGCACGCCCGAGCCCGCTTCGCGCAGCACGAGCGGATACGCGGCGAGCTCGTCGAGCGTCGCACGCGGACGGCCTCGCGCTCGACGCACGGCGAGCGGATGCAACGCCGGCACGATCGCGACGATCTCGTCCTCGCGCCACTCGTGAACGGTCGTGCCGGCCGGCAGCGCGTCTCCGGGCGGGCCTTCGACGAGCGCGATATCGAGCGACGCGAGCGACGCGACGACGTCCGACGTGTTGCCGCTCATCGTCTGGATCGCGACGTCGGGCGCGAGCGGGTGAAACGCGGCGAGCAGGTACGGCAGCAGGTAGCTCGCCGGCGTCGTGCTCGCGCCGATCCGCAGCGTGCCGCGCTCGAGCCCGCGCACCGCGTCGCGATACGCGCGCGCCTGCGCGTACGCGTCGCGCAGTTGCGCCGCATGCCGTGCGAGCGCCTCGCCGACCGGCGTGAGACGCACGCCGCGCCCGTCGCGCTGGTACAGCGGCTCGCCGAACTCGTCCTGTAGCTGGCGCAGCTGGCCGGACACCGCCGGCTGCGACAAATGGAGCGCGAGCGCCGCGCGGCTGATGTTCCGGCGCTCGGCGACTACGGCAAACGTTATCAGTTGATCAGGGGTCATCACTCTAAAATATCGGATTTTTGGATATTTTACGTTACAAATGACGATTTTTCATATCGATATAACCAAATTAGGATTAGGCCCGTTGTCACGGAAAACGAATCGAACGACGCCATGTCCACGCTCACCTCCCCCCAACTCAGCGCCGCCGCACCGTCGATGCGCGGACGGCTCAACGGCATCCTGTTCGTCGGCCTCTTCGCGCTCGCCGTCACGAGCGTCGCGCAGATGCCCGCGATCGCGCATTTCGGCTTGAGCCCGCTCATCGTCGGAATCGTCGCGGGCGCGCTGTACGGCAACCTGCTGCGCGACGGGATGCCCGCGAGCTGGGCGGCCGGCGTCGACTTCTCGGCGCGCAAGCTGCTGCGGATCGCCGTGGCGTTCTTCGGATTGCGCGTGAGCCTGCAGGAAATCGCGCAAGTCGGCCTGCCGGGGCTCACGGTATCGGCGCTCGTCGTCGTGAGCACGCTCGCCGTCGGCACCTGGGCCGGCATCAAGCTGATGAAGCTCGATCGCGACGCCGCGCTCCTGACCGCCGCCGGCAGCGCGATCTGCGGCGCGGCCGCCGTGCTCGCGTTCGAATCGACGCTGCGCTCGAAGCCGCACCAGAGCGCGATGGCGGTCGGCAGCGTCGTGCTGTTCGGCACGCTGTCGATGTTCGCGTACCCGCTCGCCTACCGCGCCGGCTGGCTGCACCTCGACGCGACGGGCCTCGGCCTCTTCTTCGGCGGCACGATTCACGAGGTCGCGCAGGTGGTCGGCGCGGCGAGCGACGTCGGCCCGGAAGTCACGCGCGTCGCGACGATCGTCAAGATGACCCGCGTGATGCTGCTCGTCCCGGTGCTGCTCGTGCTGGGCGCGTGGCTCGCCCGCTCGGCGCGCCGGTCGGCGGCCGGTCACGGCGCGCCGCGCAAGCTCGCGGTGCCGTGGTTCGCGCTCGGCTTCCTCGGCTTCGTCATCGTGAATTCGCTGCAAATGCTCCCCGCCGCCGCGATCGGCACGCTCAACGCGCTCGACACGTTCGCGCTGACGATGGCGATGACGGCGCTCGGCATCGAGACGCGGATGTCGCAGATCCGCGCGGCCGGCCCCCGTGCGCTCGCGACGGGCCTCATTCTGTACGCATGGCTAACCTTCGGCGGCTATGCGATCGTCTGGGCGACGGAGCGCTGGCTTGGCTGAACGGCCGTCCTCGTCTTCGCACCGCCGCGCCGCGTCCGCCCCGCGCACGCGGCGCGATGCTATTCTTCCGCTCGATTTCATCCGCAGAACTACTTCCGTCGTGCTCTCGTTCCTGCTCAAGCTGCGCACCCGCGCACAAACGCTGTTTCGCCTGTCCGACGCGCACACGATGCTCGTCTGGTCAGTGATCGTCGGCATCGGCGGCGCGCTCGCGACGGTCGCGTTCCGCGAAGGGATCGAGCTGATCCAGCGCGCAGTTTCCGGCACGAGCGGCAGCTTCACCGAAATGGCGAAGCGCCTGCCTTGGCAGATCCGCTTCTGGCTGCCGGCCGCGGGCGGCTTCCTCGCGGGCTGCGTGCTGCTCGTCGCGCAGCGCGGCGCGCGCAAGGAAAGCAAGACCGACTACATGGAAGCCGTCGCGCTTGGCGACGGCATCGTGCCGGTGCGACAGAGCCTGTGGCGCAGCGCGTCGTCGCTGCTCACGATCGGCAGCGGCGGCTCGATCGGCCGCGAAGGGCCGATGGTGCAACTGGCCGCGCTCGCCGCGTCGCTCGTCGGCCGCTTCGCGCATTTCGATCCGCCGCGGCTGCGCCTCCTCGTCGCATGCGGCGCGGCAGCGGGGATCACGTCCGCATACAACGCGCCGATCGCGGGCGCGTTCTTCGTCTGCGAGATCGTGCTCGGCTCGATCGCGATGGAGAGCTTCGGGCCCGTCGTCGTCGCGTCGGTCGTCGCGAACATCGTGATGCGCGAGTTCGCCGGCTACAAGCCGCCTTACGAGATGCCGGTGTTTCCGGCCGTCGCCGGCTGGGAAGTGCTGCTCTTCGTCGCGCTGGGCCTGATTTGCGGCGCGGCCGCGCCGCAGTTCCTGCGCCTCCTCGATCTGTCGAAGACGCAATTCAAGCGCCTGCCCGTGCCGCTGCCGGTGCGGCTCGCGCTAGGCGGCCTCTTCGTCGGCGTGATCTCGGTGTGGGTGCCCGACGTCTGGGGCAACGGCTACAGCGTCGTCAACGCGATCCTGCATTCGCCGTGGACCTGGCAGGCGCTCGTCGCGGTACTCGTCTTCAAGCTGATCGCGACCGCGGCGACGGCAGGCTCCGGCGCGGTCGGCGGGATCTTCACGCCGACGCTCTTCGTCGGCGCGGTGGTCGGCTCGCTGTTCGGCATCGCGCTGCATGCGCTGATGCCCGGGCACGTGTCCGCGTGGTACGCGTACGCGATGGTCGGCATGGGCGCGTTTCTCGCGGGCGCAACGCAGGCGCCGTTGATGGCGATCCTGATGATCTTCGAGATGACGTTGAGCTACCAGGTCGTGCTGCCGCTGATGATGTCGTGCGTCGTCGCGTACTTCGCGGCGCGCGCGATCGGCAAGACGTCGATGTACGAGATCACGCTGCGCCGGCATCGCGACGACGAGGCGCGGATGCGCCTGCGCACCGCGCAGATGCGCGACCTGATCCAGCCCGCCGCGACCGTCGTGCCGCTCACGGCGAGCGTCGCGGACATGACGCGCGTGTTCCTCGAATATCCGGTCAAGTATCTGTACGTGACGGACGACGCCGGGCGCTTCCGCGGCGCGGTCGCGCTGAAGGACATCACGTCCGATCTGCTCGAGAAGCGCGACACGACGCACAAGCGTGCGGCGAACTACCTGCACACGCCGTTTCCGCTGCTCACGCCGGACATGCCGATCGGCGCCGCGCTCGAGCACTTCATGCAGTTCCAGGGCGAGCGGCTGCCCGTCGTCGAGCGCGAGGACGATCCGACGCTCGCGGGCGTCGTCTACAAGACGTCGCTCCTCGACGCGTATCGTCGGATGAACATGGATCTCGAGCGCTGATCGCTCGCGGGCAGCGGGCGTTCGAACGCCCGCTGAGCCGGCTGCCGGCGCGCGGCTTGGCGCGCCCCGGGATCGCGCGGAAATCGACTGAAAAAACGGCTGAAACAAGCGAAGAAGCGCGGCGGCGAATCGAGACACCGGCGCGAAACGCCCGCGCGAGGAACGACGACGGAACGCCGCGCCGCCTTCGTCAGTCCGGCGCGCGCCCGAGCACGACCCGTGCGAAGAAGCCGGCGAGCACCTCCTGCGCGGTATCGCCCGTCACGTGCCGCGGGTCGGCCGCATGGTACGACTGTACGCCGTCGCACAAGCTCATCAGCCCGAGCGCGAGCACGTCGGCGGGCAACAGCAGCGGCGTGCCCACGCGCTCGGCGAACGTCAGGATGTAATGCGCGAAGCGATCGCGCTTTTCCTTCACGAATTCGTTGAAACGCGCGCGGAACTTCGCGTCGCGCGTCGCCTGCAGCTTCGCCTCGCCCCACAGCAGAAACGCCTGGCTGTTGCGGAAGAACTGGCTGTAGTACTCGAGCGCGTGCGCCTCCATCTGGTCGCGCGTGCCGCCGCTCTCGAAGATCTTCTGCAGATCGGACTCCGCTTCTTCGTGATCGCGCCTGAGCAGCTCGAGCAGCAGTTCGGCCTTGCCGCGGAAGTTCGAATAGAACGCGCCGCGCGTGTAGCCCGCCGCTGACGCGATGTCCTCGACGCTCGTCGCCACGTAGCCCTTCTTCGTGAAAGTCGTGTGCGCAGCGTTGAGCAGACGCTCGCGCGTCAAGTCCTTGCTCTGTTCTCGGGTCAGGCGGGTCGGTCTCATGGCCGGGAAGTCTAGCATCTTCTCGCGAATCGAAACACCTTTGCATCCAGATACAACCCTGTATTAGAATTCAGCGAAGTCTTTGTAAGCAAAAGTCAGCAACGCGCGCGCCGATTGTTTTGCCGCGTGCGACGCCGGGCAAGCGCATCCGGCTTGCCGGCTTTTTCCGTTTTCTCCTGTCCGAGGGGTCACCGTGAATCGTTCCGGTTCTCGCGCCGCGCTGATGATCGGCGTTGCGCTCATCGTTGCTGCCTGCCACCGCAAGGAAGCCGCGCCGCCCGCGCCGCGCCCCGTGGTCGCCGTGCCGGCCCAGGCGGACGGCGTCGCCGCCGCCGTGTCGCTGCCCGGCGAGATCCAGTCGCGCTACGCGACGCCGCTATCGTTCCGGATCGCCGGCAAGATCGTCGAGCGCAAGGTGCGCCTCGGCGACACCGTGAAGAAGGGGCAGGTCGTTGCGCTGCTCGACACGTCCGACGTCGCGAAGAACGCAGCGAGCGCGCAGGCGCAGCTCGACGCCGCGGCGCATTCGCTGACCTTCGCGCAGCAGCAGGTCCTCCGCGACCGCGCGCAGGCGCGCGAGAACCTGATCGCGCCCGCGCAGCTCGAGCAGACCGAGAACGCGTATGCGTCGGCGCGCGCGCAGCGCGACCAGGCCGCCCAGCAGCTCGCGCTCGCGAAGAACCAGTTGCAATACGCGACGCTCGTGGCCGATCACGCGGGCTACATCACCGCCGAGCAGGCCGACACCGGGCAGAACGTGTCCGCCGGCCAGCCGGTCTATCAGCTCGCGTGGTCAGGCGACGTGGACGTCGTCACCGACGCGCCGGAAAGCGAGCTGCCGCGCCTCATTCCGGGCCATGCAGCGCGCGTCACGCTGCCGGCGCTGCCCGGCCGCACGTTCGACGCGCGCGTGCGCGAGATCGCGCCCGCCGCCGATCCGCAGAGCCGCACGTACCGCGTGAAACTCACGCTCGCGCAGCCCGATCCAGCGGTGCGGCTCGGGATGACCGCGAACGTCGCGTTCTCGTCCGACGCGTCGGGCAACGCGAGCGCGCAGACGCGCTTCACGCTGCCGTCGACGGCCCTCTTCCACGCGGGCGACGCGCCCGCGCTGTGGGTCGTGCGCAAGCAGGACGACACGCTCGAGCTGCGGCGCGTCGACATCGTCCGCTACAACGAGCGCACAGTGACCGTGTCGGGCGGAATCCAGCCGGGCGAGCGCGTCGTGCTGCAAGGCGTGCACACGGTGAGCGCGGGCGAGAAGGTGCGCGCGGTGCGGCCGCTTCATCCCGAGGACGTCGCGTCATGACGGCGGGCCGACAAGAAGGCGGACGCTTCAACCTGTCCGCATGGGCGCTGCGCCATCAGGCGCTCGTCGTCTACCTGATCGCGCTCGCGACGATCGCGGGCATCCTCGCGTACACGCGTCTCGCCCAGTCGGAAGATCCGCCGTTCACGTTCCGCGTGATGGTGATTCGCACGTTCTGGCCCGGCGCGACCGCGCGCCAGGTGCAGGAGCAGGTCACCGACCGGATCGGCCGCAAGCTGCAGGAGACGCCCGCGATCGACTATCTGCGCAGCTACTCGCGCCCCGGCGAATCGCTGATCTTCTTCGCGATGAAGGATTCGGCGCCCGTCAAGGACGTGTCGGAAACGTGGTATCAGGTGCGCAAGAAGGTCGGCGACATCTCGATGACGCTGCCGCCCGGCGTCCAGGGGCCGTTCTTCAACGACGAATTCGGCGACGTCTACACGAACATCTACACGCTCGAGGGCGACGGCTTCTCGCCCGCGCAGCTGCACGACTACGCGGACCAGTTGCGCGTCGTGCTGCTGCGCGTGCCGGGCATCGCGAAGGTCGACTACTTCGGCGATCCCGATCAGCGAATCTTCGTCGAGATCGACAACACGCGCCTCGCGCGGCTCGGGATCTCGCCGCAGCAGATCGCGCAGGCGATCAACGCGCAGAACGACGTGTCGTCGCCGGGCGTGCTGACGGCCGCGCACGACCGCGTGTTCATCCGCCCGAGCGGCCAGTACGAGAGCGTCGGCGCGATCGCCGACACGCTGATCCGCATCAACGGCCGCACGTTCCGCCTGGGCGACCTCGCGACGATCAAGCGCGGCTACGATGATCCGCCCGCCACGCAGATGCGCGCGAACGGCCGCGCCGTGCTCGGCATCGGCGTCACGATGCAGCCGGGCAGCGACGTGATCCGGCTCGGCAAGGCGCTCGACACGACGTCGAAGGCGCTGCAGGCGCAGTTGCCCGCGGGTCTCAAGCTGAACGAAGTGTCGAGCATGCCGCACGCGGTGTCGCATTCGGTCGACGATTTCCTCGAGGCGGTCGCCGAGGCGGTCGCGATCGTGCTGATCGTGAGCCTCGTGTCGCTCGGCCTGCGCACCGGGATGATCGTCGTGATCTCGATCCCGGTCGTGCTCGCCGTCACCGCGCTCTTCATGTACCTGTTCGACATCGGGCTGCACAAGGTGTCGCTCGGCACGCTCGTGCTCGCGCTCGGCCTGCTCGTCGACGATGCGATCATCGCGGTCGAGATGATGGCCGTGAAGCTCGAGCAGGGCTTCAGCCGCGCGCGCGCCGCCGCGTTCGCCTATACGAGCACCGCGTTCCCGATGTTGACGGGCACGCTCGTCACCGTGTCCGGCTTCCTGCCGATCGCGCTCGCGAAATCGAGCACCGGCGAATACACGCGGTCGATCTTCGAGGTGTCCGCGATCGCGCTGATCGCGTCGTGGTTCGCGGCCGTCGTGCTGATTCCCCTCCTCGGCTATCACATGCTGCCCGAGCGCAAGCATCCGCCGAAGGACGCGGCGGCGGGCGGCACGCCGCCTGCCGCCGCCGCGCACGGCCGCGACCATGAGCACGACATCTACGACACGCGCTTCTACGCGCGGCTGCGCGTGTGGATCAACTGGTGCATCAAGCGGCGCTTCATCGTGCTCGCGATCACGGGCGCGCTGTTCGTCGTCGCGCTCGCGGGCTTCTCGCTCGTGCCGCAGCAGTTCTTCCCGAGCTCCGACCGCCCCGAGCTGCTCGTCGATCTGCGGCTGCCCGAAGGCGCATCGTTCGACGCGACGCTCAAGCAGGCGCAGCGCCTCGAGAAGCTGATCGAAAAACGGCCCGAAATCGACCATTCGGTGAACTTCGTCGGCTCCGGCGCGCCGCGTTTCTATCTGCCGCTCGACCAACAGCTGCAGTTGCCGAACTTCGCGCAGTTCGTGATCACCGCGAAGTCGGTCGAGGATCGCGAAAAGCTCTCCGCGTGGCTCGCGCCGATGCTGCGCGACCAGTTCCCGGCGGTGCGCACGCGGATCTCGCGGCTCGAAAACGGTCCGCCCGTCGGCTATCCGGTGCAGTTCCGCGTGAGCGGCGACAGCATCGTGACCGTGCGCTCGATCGCGGAAAAGGTCGCGGCGACGATGCGCGCCGACTCGCGCGCGGTCAACGTCCAGTTCGACTGGGACGAGCCCGCCGAGCGCTCGGTGCGCTTCGAGCTCGACCAGCACAAGGCGCGCGAGCTGAACGTCACGTCGCAGGACGTCGCGGGCTTCCTCGCGATGACGCTGTCCGGCACGACGGTCACGCAGTACCGCGAGCGCGACAAGCTGATCGCGGTCGATCTGCGCGCGCCGCGCGCGCAGCGCGTCGATCCGGCGAATCTCGCGAACCTCGCGATGCCGACGCCGAACGGTCCGGTGCCGCTCGGCTCGCTCGGGCGCTTCCACAACACGCTCGAATACGGCGTCGTCTGGGAGCGCGACCGCCAGCCGACGATCACCGTGCAGTCCGACGTGGCGGCGGGCGCGCAAGGGATCGACGTCACGCACGCGATCGACACGAAGCTGAACGAATTGCGCGGGCAGTTGCCCGTCGGCTACCGGATCGAGATCGGCGGCTCCGTCGAGGAAAGCGCGAAGGGGCAGACGTCGATCAACGCGCAGATGCCGCTGATGGTGATCGCCGTGCTGACGCTGCTGATGATCCAGTTGCAGAGCTTCTCGCGCGTGTTGATGGTCGTGCTGACCGCGCCGCTCGGAATGATCGGCGTCGTCGGCACGCTGCTGTTGTTCGGCAAGCCGTTCGGCTTCGTCGCGATGCTCGGCGTGATCGCGATGTTCGGGATCATCATGCGCAACTCGGTGATCCTCGTCGACCAGATCGAGCAGGACATCGCCGCCGGCCACGGCCGCTTCGACGCGATCGTCGGCGCGACGGTACGGCGGTTCCGGCCGATCACGCTGACGGCCGCGGCCGCCGTGCTCGCGCTGATTCCGCTGTTGCGCTCGAACTTCTTCGGCCCGATGGCGACCGCACTGATGGGCGGCATCACGAGCGCGACCGTGCTGACGCTCTTCTTCCTGCCGGCGCTCTACGCCGCGTGGTTCCGCGTGAAGCCGGACGAGCGCGACCCGGAGCCGCCCGTCACGCCCACGGGAGCCTGACCATGCGCGTTTCGATCCAATCGTTCCCGGCCCGCGCCGCGCGGTGCGCGACGGCCGCGGCCGCCGTCGCCGCGCTGGCCGGTTCGCTCGCCGGCTGCTCGTTGTTCGCGCCGAGCGACGCGCCGCCCGCAATGCCGTTGCCCGCACATTACGGCGCGACGCCGCTTCCCGAGCGCACCGCCGCGGCGCAGGGCGTCGCGCAGCGCTTCGACGTCGGCGCGCAGCCGGTGCCCGACTGGTGGAAGCAGTACCGGTCGCCCGCGCTCGATTCGCTCGTCGACGAAGGCTTGCGCAACAGCCCGACGCTCGCCGCCACCGAGAAAAACCTGACCGCCGCGCGCGAGCAGTTGCGCGCGCAGATCGGCAGCTCGCTGCTGCCGTCGATCGACGCGGGCGGCCAGGCGACGCGCGAGCGTGCGCTCGGCGTGCCGACGTTCGGACCGCAGACCGTGCTCTACAACGTGTTCGCGGGCCAGTTGCAGGCGAGCTACACGCTCGACCTGTTCGGCGCCGCGCGCTTCGCGAACCGCGCGCTGTCCAGGCGCGTCGACGTGACCGCATACCAGCTCGAATCCGCGCGACGCGCGCTCGCCGCGAACATCGTGACGGCCGCCGTCACGTCGGCCGCGCTCGCCGAGCAGGTCTCGACGACCGAACGGCTCGTCGTGCTCGCGCGCGAGCAGGCGAACGACACGGCCGCGCGCTACCGGCTCGGCGCCGCGTCGCATGCGGACATGCTGGACGCGCAGCAAAGCGCGGCGGCGCTCGAAGCGAGCCTGCCCGCGCTGCGCCAGCAATGGCAGTCGACGCGCCACGCGCTCGCCGTGCTGCTCGGCCGCACGCCCGATCAGGCGAGCGCCGGTCTCGCGCTCGCCGACCTGCATCTGCCCGAGGACGTGCCCGTCGTCGTGCCGTCGACGCTGCTCGAAGCGCGGCCCGACATCCGCGCCGCCGAAGCCGGATTGCAGGCGGCCGCAGCCGAGGTCGGCGTCGCGACCGCGCAGTTGTTCCCGCAACTGTCGCTGTCGGCGTCGATGGGCCATGCGGGCTTCAACTGGCCTGCGATGCTGTCGGGCGCGGGCGCGATCTGGAGCGTCGGCGCGTCGCTCACGCAGCCGCTCTTCCACGGCGGCGCGCTGCTCGCGCAGCGCCGCGCGGCGCGCGCGACCTACGACGCGGCCGTCGACCAGTACAAGCAGACCGTGCTCGCCGCGTTCCAGGACGTCGCCGACAGGCTCGCCGCGCTCGACAACGACGCGAGCGCGCTCGATGCATCGAACCGCTCGGCCGTCGCCGCGCGCGGCGCGTTCGACGACACCGCGGCGCGCGTGCGGCTCGGCGCGCTGCCGCCGTCGGCCGCGCGCGCGAGCGAGCAGCGGTACCGCAACGCGCGGCTCGACGAGATTCGCGCGACGGGCACGCGGCTCGTCGATACCGCTCGGCTTTATCAGGCGATGGGCACACCGAAGGACGGCGGAAAGGATGCAAAGCGCGCGAGCGGCGCGGACGATGCGCGGGATGTCGGTGACGCGAAGCGCATGCACGACGCTGGCGGCACGGGCATGCCCGGCGTTGCTGGCACAGCCGATGCTGCTGCGGATGCGGCTCGCGCCGTGGGCACCCGTGTCGGAACTGCTGCTGCGACGAACGTTGCCAACGTTGCGAACGATACAAACGATGCGAACGCACCACGTGGGATTGCCGCAAACGGCCCGACGAACATGACGAGCACGGCAAGTTCGACGAATGCGCGCGACACGGCAGGCACGCGAGGCCCAGCGAACTCGCCAAACTAGGCCGGCGCATTGAATACGCCGAGCGTTTTCGGAGACGAAGATGCGGATCTGCGAACGCTGCCAGTCGCCGGACGAAGCCCGCTTCATGCGCGCGAACTCCGGCAAGTACGCGATGGAATGGCCGCAGTTGGTGGCTGCTGCGCGCGACGCGATCGATGCGGGCGTGTCGCCCGCCTCACCGGACGAGCACGCGCTCGCGCAGCGCTGGCTCGAGCTGTTCAGGAGCTACGCGGGCGACGATCCGGCAACGCAGTTGAAATTCCGGCAAGCGCTGATGACGGGCACGTGGGCCGACGAGACGCCGCTCGGCTTCGTCCGCGAAGTGATGCGGCATCTGACGCAGCCGCACTGACGGACGGCGCGGCGAAATCCCGCTCGACGCGCTGCGCGACGCCGACGACACGCAGTGCGCGATGCCCGGCATCGTTGCGATCGAAACGCCTCACGTGCGAACGGGCAGCGCGCCGCTGTCGCTCGACTATCTGCGCGCGTTGCGCGCATTTTGCGACGCCCACCGCCTTCCGCTCCATATCGACGGCGCGCGCGTGTTCAGTGCCGCGATTGCGCTCGGCGTCGACGTGACGCGCATCGCCGTATCCGGCGATACGCTGCAATTCTGCCTATCGAAGAGTCTCGCAGCGCCGGCGGGTTCGATCGTCGTATCCGGCCTCGACATGATTGCGCGCGTGCGCCGCTGGCGCACGCTGCTCGGCGGCGGGATGCGTCAGATCGGCCCGTCGCCGCCGGGGAAGTCGCGCTGCGCACGATGATCGAGCGCCTCGCCGACGATCACGCGCACGCGCGGCGTGCGAATGGCGGAACTGGGCCATGCAACATACGCGCCGTGACGCACTGCCGCCATTCGGCGGACGACATCGACAGCACGCTCGCGATCGTGCGCGACGTCCTGTCTGGCGCAAGCTGACGCTTTGCCGACACCGAGCTTACGCGGCAACAAAAACGCTGAGTACAATACCGGACCTGCATGCCGGACCTGTGACACGGCGTCGATGCGCGTTCGCGCGCCGGCTCATGCGGCGCATCGCGCGATGCGCGCCGCTTCGAACGGTTCTCGATGAGACATACATGAGTCAAGAAAAGGCAAGACACCCGCTCCTCGTCTGGCTGCTGATCGTAGGCACCGGCTTCGTCGTGATGGCACGCGCGATGAGCCTGCCGTTTCTCGCCATCTATCTGCACCAGCGGATGGGACTCGACGCGGCGTCGATCGGCCTGCTGCTCGGCACGGGCGCGCTCGTCGGCACATTCGGCGGCCTGTTTGGCGGCCATCTGTCCGACGTGCTCGGCCGGCGCAAGGTGCTGATCGGCTGTCTGCTCGTATCGAGTCTGTCGTTCGCCGCGCTTCATTTCGCGGCAGACGCGTGGCAAGTCTTCGTCGTCAACCTCTTCATCAATCTCGCGAGCTCGTTCTACGAACCGGTCTCGAAGGCGACCATCAGCGACAATCTTCCGCCCGAGCAGCGACTTCGCGCATTTGCACGACGCTATGTGGCGATCAACGTCGGTTTCGCGATCGGGCCGTTGCTCGGCGCGTCGCTCGGCCTGCTCGACAAATCGCCCGTGTTCCTCATCACGGGGGCGGTATACCTGTTGTTCTCGATCGCGATCTACGCGATCACGGCCCGGCTCGTGTTCTGCCGCCCGCCGCATGAAGCGACGGCGTCCGACCTTCCGCTCACCGCGAAGCTGCGCATCATCGGCACCGACCGGCGCCTCATTCTCTTCACCGCGGGCAGCATGCTCGCGATCGCCGTGCACGGCGAAATGTCGGTCACGTTTTCGCAATACCTGATCGGCGCGTTCGACGACGGACTCAAGATGTTCGCCTGGCTGATGAGCACGAACGCGATCACGGTCGTCTTGAGCCAGCCGTTCCTGAATCGCGTCGGCGAACGGCGCGGCCCCTTCACGTCGTTGACACTCGGCGCGATTCTGCTCGCGATCGGCGCGGCCGGCTTCGCGAATTCGCCGAACATGACCGCGCTCGTCGTGTCGATGGTCGTCTTCACGTGGGGCGAAGTGCTGCTGATCCCGTCGGAATACGCCGTCCTCGACAGCATCACGCCCGAGCCGATGCGCGGCATTTATTACGGCGCGCATTCGCTCAGCAACGTCGGCAATCTGCTCGGCCCATGGCTCGGCGGCCTCGCGCTGCTGCACTACGGCGGCGCCGCGATGTTCTACGCCATGGGCTTCGTCGCGCTGCTGAGTCTGTTCGCGTTCGTCGTCGGCTCGCAGATCAAGCCTGCCCCGGACGGACGGCTCGAAGTCCAAAACCGCTGACGGGTTTCGCCTGCCGACGCATCGCGACCGCAAGCGAATACTCGCGCCCTCGCTCGACCGTTATCACCGCACGTTGCGGCTCGATCACTACGCGGCCGCATCGGTGCGGCTCGTCGGGATCGAAGACAACATGCTTCTCTCGGCTTTCGGCGACGGTGTGAACGCCGCCATCGCGCAACTCGCGTGGGTTCCTGTCTGCTGCCCGGTCGAATTCGGCCTGCTCGGCTACTCGCCCGAGCCATGGCAGCCGGTCGACACGTTCGCAGTCTTGAAGCTGATGGCGCTACAACTCGGCATGAACGCGAAATACAAAGCGCTCATGCACGAACTCGGCCGCGCGTTCTCCGCCGACGCGGTCGACACGCTAGGCGCCCGGGCGACGGCGCATGACTACGCCACCCTGACAGGCGCCGCGCTCGCGCGCGATGCGATCGACGTGCCGATCCGCGCGTTCGGGCAGCCGCTCGATTTGAGCGGACTGCCGCCCGTGCTCGGACAGGCGGGCGCGCCGGGATCGAAGCGCGTCGCTGCCGTGCGGCGCGTCTTCGCAGCAGCGCACCCGCCGCCGCGGACACGCGGGGCAAACGCCGCGCAGGCAATTCCATCCCCGTTTTTGCAATGCCCCAGCCTGCGCGCCACGGCGACCGAACGCACCGTCATCCCGCAAATTTGATCTACTTCAAGAAAATACGATTGCGCTTCGTTACGATCGACTTGGGAATCTTCGATGTCCGCCACTGAGTCCGAAGGTTCCACGCAAGCATCTTCGATCTCGCGACCAGCATGGGACGGTCGAGTTTCCCGACGCGAAGGACATGCATGCACTACCTTGCGATCGCGCTCGCCGCAATCCGCGCGCGCATCGCCTCGCGTCAAGCGGAGAAACGGAGATGACCATGAAGATCAACAAGCTCACGGCCGAGCTGTCGGTGTCGCCGCAGATCGTCGCGGCGGACCTGCCCGCGATCCGCGACGCGGGCTTCCGGACGATCGTCTGCAACCAAGCGGACGGCGAAAGCGCGGACCAGCCGACCGTCGCCGAAATCGCCGCGGCGGCGGCGCAAGTCGGCATCGCGGTCCATTATCTGCCCGTCGAAGCCGGCAACATCAACGATGAGCAAAGCGCCGCGTTCCGCGCGCTCGTCGCGACGCTCGACACACCCGTGCTCGCATACTGCCGCACCGGCATCCGCTCGGCGACGCTCTGGGCGCTGTCGCAGGCGGGCGACCGACCGCTGCGGGACATCGTCGCCGCGGGCGAAGCGGCCGGCTACGATCTGTCAGGCGTCGCGCGCCGCATCGCGCAACGCGGCCGGACGGCGTCGGACGCGGCCGTCGCAAGCCACGACGTCGTGATCGTCGGCGCCGGCGCGGCGGGCCTCGCGGTCGCGTCGAGCCTGCTCGCGCGCGATCCGACGCTCGATGTCGCGGTGATCGATCCGGCCGACGCCCATTACTACCAGCCCGGCTGGACGATGGTCGGCGCGGGCGTATTCCAGCCGCAGGCCACCGCCCGGCAGATGGCCGCCGTACTGCCGCGCGGCGTGCACTGGATCAAGGCCGGCGTCGCCGCGTTCGAGCCGTTGAACAACGCCGTGCTGCTCGAAGCGTGCCGCGTCGTGCGCTATAAGCAGCTCGTCGTCTGCCCGGGCTTGAAGCTCGACTGGCACGCGATCGACGGCCTGCCCGAGACGCTCGGCAAGAACGGCGTCACGTCGAACTATCGCTACGATCTCGCGCCGTACACGTGGCAGCTCGTGCGCGAATTCGGCGGCCGCCGCGCGCTCTTCACGCAGCCGCCGCCGCCGATCAAGTGCGTAGGCGCCCCGCAAAAGGCGATGTATCTGTCGGCCGACCATTGGCAGCGCACGAGGCAGCTCGACAACGTCGAGGTCGCGTTCTACTCGGCCTCGCCGACGCTCTTCAGCGTGCCGGCCTATGTGCCCGCGCTGATGGAATACGTGAAGCGCTACGGCATCGCGCTGAACTTCAGCCACAACCTGATCGCGATCGACGGCCTGGGCAAGCGTGCGGCGTTCCAGCGCACGCGCGACGACGGCTCGAACGAGATCGTCACGCGCGCATTCGACATGATCCACGTCGTGCCGCCGCAGAAGGCGCCCGATTTCGTTCGCGCGAGTCCGCTCGCCGATGTCGCCGGCTGGATCGACGTCGATCCCTCGACGCTGCGCCATCGCGCCTATCCGAACATCTACGCGCTCGGCGACGCCGCGAACACCCCGAATGCGAAGACCGCGGCCGCCGCGCGCAAGCAGGCGCCCGTCGTCGCGCACAACGTGCTCGCCGCACTCGGCGGCGCGCACGGCGAGGCGGCGTACGACGGCTACGGTGCGTGCCCGCTGACCGTCGAGCGCGGCAAGATCGTGCTCGCCGAGTTCAGGTATGGGGGCAGGCTCGCGCCGACCTTTCCCGCCTGGCTCATCGACGGCACGCAGCCGTCGCGGCTCGCGTGGCTGCTGAAGGAGCGGCTGTTGCCGCCGCTCTACTGGCAGGCGACGCTCAAGGGGCGGGAGTGGCTCGCGCTGCCGGAGATCGTCGGCTGATCGCCGCGGCGCGAGACGCTTTGCTTGGTCGAGGGGCCGGGTGCGAAATGCGGACGCGCGACGCAAGCAGGCAGCACGTCGGCGCATACGGCCCAGGCCGATCGCGCCAATTCGTTCGGCGATTCATTCGCCGGTTCGTCCCGCAATTCGTCGCGTCGAGCCGAAGCCGCGCTCATCGCCCGACAATCGACCGCGTCACCACTTGCAGCCGTCATCCCTGACGGCGTCGATCGCGAGCGCCGGAATCGCGAGCAGGCCCATGCCCGAATACGCGTTCCGGCAATCGGCACGGCTCGCTTTCGACATCTCGCGCGCAAGGGTCGATGCCGCCGTCGCTTTCCGTGGCAGCGCGAGGCCGGACGATGCCCCTGTCGCCCCAACCGCCGCGTCCGCCGATCCTCGCCCGATCGACCGAATCGATCCGACCGAGTCCAGATCCGCCCGCCAGTCGGCGCCGGGAGCCGTTGTGACCGGCGTCGGGGCCGGCTTTCGTTGCGCGTCGTTCGCCTCGGCGTCCGCTCGCACCGGTTCGTGGCGCGTGTCGCCGGCGCCGCGACGCGGCTGCGAACGACCGCCGTCGCGCGCGGCCGCCCGCGCGCCGCGCATCGATGCGGCGTGCGCCGGTGTGCGCCGCGCCGAAAGCGACGGCTGCGGCAACGGCGGCGGCAACCTCGGGATCAGCCTGACGATCAGCGCTCGCCTTCCCGGCTTCGGCACATCGATTGTCGATGCATCGCGCATCGATGCGTCCGCCGCCGACGGCGGCCGGCGTTCGAGCGCGAGCCAGGCCAGCACGTGAATCGACGTCGCGATCGCAAGCGCGAGCACGCCGCCACCCAATTGCCGATACCGCCGCCGATGCCGCCCAGCACCGACGGCCCCCGCGCCATCTGCGCGCATCACGCTGGTTCCCGCCACCGGCCTGCCGCCTCAACCCGCATCGGCGCCTGGCGCGTCGCTGAATTCCAGCAGATCGCCGGGCTGGCAATCGAGATGGCGGCAGATCGCCTCGAGCGTCGCGAAGCGGATGCCCTTGACCTTCCCTTGCTTGAGGAGCGACAGATTCTGCTCGGTGATGCCGACGGCCGCGGCGAGATCCTTCGAGCGAACCTTGCGGATCGCGAGCATCACGTCGAGCTTGACGATGATCGGCATGGCGCGCGCCTCAGACGAATTGCCGGTGCTCGGCGTCGAGCTCGCTCGCCTGCCGCAGGATGTGCGCGATGACCGCGATGCAGGCGGCCGTAAACAGCGCGACGACGTATGGCAAGCCGAAGCTCAGCGTGACGACGCGATGCCCGACGGGCTCACGCATCGTCGCCCACACGCTCAGGAGCGGCTCGCACAGTACGCTCAGCACGACCCAGACGCCGACCGCACGCCCCATCTTGCCGAGATGACGGGCGGCTTCGGCCGAGAAGTAATCGCGGCGGGCGTAGGTCCGAAACAGCTGGCGCAGGTGGCGCAAGCCGCTCGCGAGCGCGAAGAGCGGCACGCTCGACAGCACGATGCCGCCCGCCTTCTGCCACCACGGAAACGCGGCGACGTCGACGCCGAGCCCGGAGATCAGCGAATCGGTGAGACCGAACTCGAGGCCCGCGCCGGGCTTGACTGCGTTCAACGACGGATAGGCCCAGCACGCGGCGTTGAGCAGCATCATCGCGGTGATGAACCAGAGCGTGACGGTAGCCATCCGCTGGCTGAGACGGGCGACGCGATCGGAGTGCATGGGAATTCCTCGACGAATGAGATAATGCTCCAGATTGTAGGTCGATTTTTATCGTAAAACAATAATTAATGATTGTATAAATTTTATTATTTGTCACAAAACGTGCATCGAACGACGCGTATTCGAACCTCGCCGGAAAGCACCGCGCGCAACCGGCATGCGCCCGGCGCAAGCCGCCATGCCGGCTCGCCGTCCGACCGATTCACGCGTCCCGCGTCGCGATCCCGAGCGCGCGCAGTCGCCGGTACAGCGTGCGCTCGCTCATCCCGACATGCCCGGCGAGCGAGCGCCGCGTGCCCTCGAACGCAAGTGCGATGCGCGCGAGCTCGTCGTCGGACAGCTTCGCCGACGGATCGGGCCGCCCCGGCGCGCCGCCCGCGTGCGCGACTTCGTCGGGCAGATGCTCGACGCGGATCACGCCGTCGTCCGCGAACAGGCACGCGCGGTCGAGCACGTTGCGTAGCTCGCGGATGTTGCCCGGCCACGCGTACGCTTCGAGCCGCGAGAGCGCATCCGGCGCGACCGCGAAGCGCTGTCCGGCGGCGGGCCCTTGCGCGGCGATCCGGCGCAGGATCGAATCGACGAGGAGCGGCATGTCGCCCGGCCGCTCGCGCACGGCCGGCAGACGGATCGGATACGCGCTGATCCGGTAGTACAGATCCTGCCGGAACCGGCCGTCGCCGATCATCTCCTTGAGCGGCTTGTGGGTCGCCGCGACGAGCCGGAAATCCGCGCGCAGCACCTCGACGCCGCCCACCCGCCGGAACGTCCCCGATTCGATGAGCCGCAGCAGCTTCACCTGCATCGGCGGCGGCACGTCGCCGATCTCGTCGAGGAACAGCGTGCCGCCCTGCGCGGTTTCGACGAGACCCGGCTTGCGCGCGGTCGCGCCGGTGAACGCGCCCTTCTCGTAGCCGAACAGCTCGCTTTCGAACAGCGTCTCGGCGATTCCCGAGCAATCGACGACGACGAACGGCCCCATCGCGCGCGCGCTCGCCTCGTGCAGCGCGCGGGCAAACAGCTCCTTGCCGGTGCCCGATTCGCCGAGCAGCAGCACGGGCAGCATCGACGGCGCGACGCGCTGCAACGCGGACAACGCCGCGTTGAATGCCTCCGAGCCGCCGACGAGCCCTTCGCCGCTCGGCTTCGCCGACGCGCTGCGCACGGTCGTCAGGCGCTCGACGTATGCGATCACCTCGCCTTGCGCGTCGAAGATCGGCCGCAGTTCGACGTCGACGTGCTCCGGCCCGCGCGGCGTGTGATGGATGTGCAGCACGCGGTTGAGGCTGCGCGATTCGGTCGCCTGCTTCATCGGGCAATGCTCGCCAGCCTGGTCGCACGGCACGTCGTAGTGATGCGAGACCTGATAGCAGCGCCGCCCGACGTGCGCTTCGCCGGCGACGCCGAACTGCCGCTGATACGCAGTGTTCGCGGCGAGGATCCGGTAGGACGGGTCGAGCACGATCATCGGCTGCGGGTCCTGCTCGAGGTACGAGACGAGCGCGCCCACATCGGGCGGCGAAACGGGGACGATCGGGATGACGTCGCGCTGATCCATGGTTGGGCTCCGGCTGCGCGGCCCGCGGCCGCGTCGACCGCCAATTCTGCCATCGGACTGCCAATCGTGGCAGAGAACCTGCACGAAAACCGCTTCGACTGCGTCGCGCATCGCGCGACGTCGACGCAAAAACACGATATGAATCAAGTCCCTGCACCCGGCGATCGGCGATGCTGTCTGCTTGGCACGGTTCTTGTTCAATCGATCGCCATATCGATGAATCGGACCCAGGAGGAACTTCGTGACAACAGCGTCCACGATGACCGTCGAAGGCTTTTTCGACCCGGCGACGTGCACCCTCAGCTACCTGTTGCTCGACGGCGGCAGCAGCGAATGCGCACTGATCGACAGCGTGCTCGACTACGACCCGAAATCCGGCCGCACGCGCACCGCGAGCGCGGACCAGCTGATCGCGCGCGTGAACGCCCTCGGCGCGCGCGTGCGCTGGCTCCTCGAGACGCACGTGCACGCCGATCATCTGTCGGCCGCGCCCTATCTGAAATCGCACGTCGGCGGCGAGATCGCGATCGGCCGCCACGTGACGCGCGTGCAGGACGTGTTCGGCGCGCTGTTCAACGCGGGGCCTGCGTTCGCGCGCGACGGCAGCCAGTTCGATCGGCTCCTCGACGACGGCGACACGCTCGCGCTCGGTTCGCTGTCGATCCGCGCGCTGCATACGCCGGGCCACACGCCCGCGTGCATGACCTACGTCGTCACCGACGGGCGCGCGGCGCGCGAGGCGGCCGCGTTCGTCGGCGATACGCTGTTCATGCCGGACTACGGCACCGCGCGCTGCGATTTCCCCGGCGGCGACGCGCGCACGCTGTACCGGTCGATCCGCAAAGTGCTGAGCCTGCCGCCCGACACGCGCCTTTTCATGTGCCACGACTACCAGCCGAACGGCCGCGCGATGCAGTACGCGAGCACCGTCGCCGACGAGCTGCGCGAGAACGTCCACATCCGGGACGGCGTCACCGAAGACGACTTCGTCGCGATGCGCACCGCGCGCGACGCGACGCTCGACATGCCAGTGCTGATGCTGCCCTCGGTACAGGTCAACATGCGCGCGGGACGTCTGCCGGAGCCCGAGGACAACGGCATGCGCTACCTGAAGATCCCGCTCGACGCGCTCTGATCCCGCCCGCCTCCCCCAACGACGACACGATTCACGACACGCACACGCAAACCATGGATATCCGCACGTTGACCGATACGCTATCGGTCTCCCCCCAAATCGTCGCCGCCGATCTGCCGGCACTCGCACAGGCGGGCTTTCGCTCGATCGTCTGCAACCGGCCGGACGGCGAAGGCCCGGACCAGCCGACCGTCGCCGAGATCGAGGCCGCCGCGGAGCCGTTCGGCATCGCGGTCCGCTACCTGCCCGTCGACTCGGGCAAGGTCACCGACGCACAGGGCGAACAGTTCGGCGCGCTGCTCGGAACGCTTCCGGCGCCCGTGCTCGCTTACTGCCGCACCGGGATGCGCTCGGCGACGCTGTGGGGGCTGTCGCAAGCGGGGCTGCGGCCGCTGAACGATATCGTCGCGGCGGGCAGCGCGGCCGGCTATGATCTCGCCGCGCCCGGGCGCCGCATCATGCAGCGCAGCCAGAGCGCGACGACGCAGACCATCGAGGCGAGCCACGACATCGTGATCGTCGGCGCCGGCGCGGCGGGCCTCGCGGTCGCGTCGAGCCTGCTCGCGCGCGACCGCTCGCTCGACATCGGCGTAATCGATCCGGCCGATATCCATTACTACCAGCCCGGCTGGACGATGGTCGGCGCGGGCGTGTTCCAGCCGCAGACGACCGCCCGCCGGATGGCCGCCGTGCTGCCGCGCGGCGTGCACTGGATCAAGGCCGCCGCCGCCGCGTTCGAGCCCGATACGCATACGGTCGTGCTCGACGGCTGCCGGCTCGTCCGCTACAGGCAGCTCATCGTCTGCCCGGGCTTGAAGCTCGACTGGCACGCGATCGACGGCCTGCCCGAGACGCTCGGCAAGAACGGCGTCACGTCGAACTATCGCTACGATCTCGCGCCGTACACGTGGCAGCTCGTGCGTGCGTTCGGCGGCCGCCGCGCGTTCTTCACGCAGCCGCCGATGCCGATCAAGTGCGCGGGCGCCCCGCAAAAGGCGATGTATCTGTCGGCCGACCACTGGCGGCGCACGAACCGCCTCGACCACGTCGACATCGAGTTCTTCAACGCGGGCGCGGCGCTCTTCGGCGTCGCCGACTACGTGCCCGCGTTGATGGAGTACGTGAAGCGCTACGACATCGCGCTGAACTTCGGCCACAACCTGACGGCGATCGACGGAGCGGGCAAGCGCGCGACGTTCGCGCGCACGCTGCCGGAAGGCGGCGTCGAGACGATCACGCGCGAATTCGACATGATCCACGTCGTGCCGCCGCAGAAGGCGCCCGACTTCGTCCGGGCGAGCCCGCTCGCCGACGCGGCCGGCTGGATCGACGTCGATCCGGCGACGCTCAGGCACAAGCGCCACCCGGACGTGTTCGCGCTCGGCGACGTGACGAACACGACGAACGCGAAGACCGCGGCCGCCGCGCGCAAGCAGGCGCCCGTCGTCGCGCACAACGTGCTCGCCGCGCTCGGCCGCGCGCATGGCGAGGCGACCTACGACGGCTACGGCTCATGCCCACTGACCGTCGAGCGCGGCAAGATCGTGCTCGCCGAGTTCCTGTACGGCGGCAAGGTCGCGCCGACCTTCCCCGCCTGGCTCATCGACGGCAAGCGCCCGTCGCGGCTCGCGTGGCTGCTCAAGGAGCGGCTGTTGCCGCCGCTCTACTGGCAGGCGATGCTCAAGGGTCGCGAATGGCTCGCGAAACCCGAGATTACCGGCTGATCGCCGCCCTTCGCTGACAACGTCCGGAACAACGAAGCATGCTGATTTCTCTGGTGCTTGGCAGCATCGTCGGTGCGGTGCTGGGTCTGACGGGCGCGGGCGGCGGCATTCTCGCCGTCCCCGCGCTCGTCGTCGGGATGGGCTGGCCGATGCAGCAGGCGACGCCCGTGGCGCTCGTCGCGGTCGCGGGCAGCGCGGCGCTCGGCGCGCTCGAGGGCTTCCGGCGCGGACTCGTCCGCTATCGCGCGGCGCTGCTGATGGCCGCGGCCGGCGCGCCGCTGACGACGCTCGGCGTGCGGCTCGCGCACGTGCTGCCGCAGCGCATGCTGCTCGCCCTCTTCGCGCTCGTGATGCTGATCGTCGCGGTGCGCCTGCTGCGCCAGGCGCTCGCACATGCGGCGGGAGCGCCGCGCCGCTCGCCGCTTTGCGTCGGCCACATCGATCCCGACACCGGACGCCTCGTCTGGTCGTGGCCCGCCGGCATCGCGCTAGCATCGACGGGCGCGCTGACGGGGCTGATGACGGGCCTCCTCGGCGTCGGCGGCGGCTTCGTGATCGTGCCGATGCTGCGCAAGTTCACGAACGTGACGATGCACGGAGTCATCGCGACGTCGCTGATGGTGATCGCGCTCGTCGGCACGGGCGGCGTGATCGCGACGATGATAAGCGGCACGCCGGCGCCGCTCGACGTCACGCTGTGGTTCACCGTGACGACCGCGCTCGGGATGGCGGCCGGGCGCTGGGTGTCGCGCTTCCTGTCCGCGCGGCACGTGCAGACGGGCTTCGCCGTCGCGCTCGTGTGCGTCGCGGTCGGGCTGCTCGGGAAGGCGGCGCTCGGCGTCTGACGCGCGGCCGGCGTTCACGTGCCCGCGTCCCCTTCCAGATATGCCCGAACGACCAGCAGCCGAAACTGCTCGTCATACTTCGCCATGAAAAACGCCCCAAAGGTCGGATCGGTGTCCAACCTGTGGGGTGCAGCTCGAACGCGGGCTTTTTCCTGAACTTCGCTCAGACTGACGTGCGACCGACGTCCGACGTCTCGGCCACCGGGCTACCCGCCGATCTCCGCGCGGCCGGCCCGCCGTCGAATCAAACGGCCTCCGCCATCCGCCGCCGTTCCTGACGCAGCATCACGTAGTTCGCGGCCACGACGCCGATCGTCACCGCGGCGATGAAAAGGGTCGCGAGCGCGTTCATCTCGGGATTGAGGCCGAGACGCACGCGCGAGAACACGACGAGCGGCAGCGTCGTCGAGCCGGGCCCGGACAGGAACGCGGACAACACCAGATCGTCGATCGACAGCGTGAACGACAGCAGCCAGCCCGATACGAGCGCCTGCGAGATCAGCGGCAGCGTGATCGAGAAGAACACCTTGAACGGCGTCGCGCCGAGGTCGAGCGCGGCCTCCTCGAGCGACGGGTTCAGCTCGCGCACGCGCGACTGCACGATGATCGCGACGTACGAGATGCACAGCATCACGTGGCCGAGCCAGATCGTGAACATCCCGCGGCCGGCCGGCCATCCGAACCACTTGCCGAGCTCGATGAACAGCAGCAGCAGCGAGATGCCCTGGATCACCTCGGGAATCACGAGCGGCGCGTTGATCATCCCGCTGTAGAGCGCGAAGCCGCGAAAGCGGCCCATCCGCGCGAGCACGAAGCCCGCCCACGTACCGATGAAAACCGACGCGAACGCGGTCATCACCGCGATCTTCAGTGACAGCCACGCGGCCGAGATCAACTCGTCGTCCTCGATGAGCGCCGTATACCAGCGCGTCGAGAAACCGGACCAGACAGTGACGAGCTTTGACTCGTTGAACGAGTAGACGACGAGGCTCGCGATCGGGATATACAGGAATCCGAAGCCGATCGCGAGCATCAACACCTGCAGAAAGCGATTCGGCTTCATCGACGGCGGCCCTCTTGCTCCTTCGCCTGGAAGTGCTGGAACATCGCCATCGGCACGAGGAGCAGCAGCACCATCGCGCAGGTCACGGCCGAGGCCATCGGCCAGTCCGCGTTGTTGAAGAACTCGTTCCACATGACGCGGCCGATCATCAGCGTGTTCGCGCCGCCGAGCAGTTCGGGAATCACGTACTCGCCGACGGCCGGAATGAACACGAGCAGGCAGCCCGCGATGATCCCGTTCTTCGACAGCGGCAGCGTGATCTGCACGAACGCCTTCCACGGCCTCGCGCCGAGGTCGTACGCGGCTTCGAGCAGGCGCAGGTCCATCTTCACGAGGTGCGCGTAGAGCGGCATCACGAGGAACGGCAGGTACGAATAGACCATCCCGATGTAGACGCCGATATTCGTCCGGTACAGCTCGATCGGCGTGCTGATGAGGCCCGTCCATATCAGGAAGTTGTTGAGCAGCCCGTTGTTCTTCAAGATCCCGATCCATGCGTACACGCGGATCAGGAACGACGTCCAGAACGGCAGCATCACCGCCATCATCAACATGTTCCGCGTGCCGGGGTTCGAGCGCGCGATGTAGTACGCCATCGGATAGCCGAGCAGCAGGCACAAGAGCGTCGTGACCGCCGCGACGACGACCGAATTCACGTAGGTCGCGAAGTACAGGCTGTCGCTGAAGAGGAACGCGTAGTGCTGCAGGTTCAGCGTGACGTGCAGCACGCCGTCTACGAGCGACGTGAGCTCCGTGTACGGCGGAATGCCGAGCTGGAGTTCCGCGAAGCTGATCTTGACGACGAGGATGAACGGCACGAAGAAGAACAGCACGAGCCAGAAGAACGGGCCCGCGATCACGGCCGTGCGCCCGGTGAGGCCGAACCGCTTCACCGGCCACGCGAGCAGGGACGAAAGCGCGTTCATGACGTCAGCACCACGCCCGCCGCGGCGCTCCAGCGCACGTAGATCTCGTCGCCCCAGCCGGGCGAATCGAGGTCGGCGATCGCGAGGCTCGACACGTTCGCGATCACGGTCTTTCCGGAATCGAGCTTCACGTGATACAGCGAGTAGCCGCCCATGTACGCGACGTTCGTGACGACGCCGTGCCCCCAGTTGTACGTGCCGTCGGCGGGCTTGCGCGTGAGCGCGATCCGCTCCGGGCGCACCGACACCGTGACCGGCATGCCGAGCGGGCCCGTGATTCCGTGGTTCACGTAGAGGCGACACGGCAGGTCTGGCGACTCGATGAACACGTGATCGGGCTCGTCCTCGACGGTCGTGCCTTCGAACAGGTTCGTCGAGCCGATGAACTCGGCCGAGAAGCGGCAGTTCGGATATTCGTAGACTTCGTGCGGCGTGCCGATCTGCACGATCTGGCCCTCGCTCATCACGGCGAGCCGGCTCGCCATTGTCATCGCCTCTTCCTGGTCGTGCGTGACCATGATGCAGGTGACGCCGACCTTGTCGAGGATGTTGACGAGCTCGATCTGCGTGCGCTGACGGATCTGCTTGTCGAGCGCGGACATCGGCTCGTCGAGCAGCAGCAGCTTCGGCCGCTTGACGAGCGAGCGCGCGAGCGCGACCCGCTGCTGCTGGCCGCCCGAAAGCTGATGCGGCTTCCGGCTCGCGTAGCGCGCCATCTGCACGAGCTCGAGCGCGTCGCGCACGCGCTCTTTCAGCTCGGCCTTCGGCACGCCTTCCTGCTTCAGGCCGAACGCGACGTTCGCTTCGACCGTCATGTGCGGAAACAGCGCGTACGACTGGAACATCATGTTCACGGGCCGCTTGTACGGCGGCATCTGCGCGAGATCCTCGCCGTCGATCAGGATCTTGCCCGACGTGATCGTCTCGAGGCCGGCGAGCATCCGCAGCAACGTGGACTTGCCGCACCCGGAGCTGCCGAGGAGCGCGAACAGCTCGCCCTTGCGTACGGTCAGATCGACGTTGCGCACCGCGAAGGTTTCGCCGAACTTCTTGACGACGTCGATGATCTGGACAAAGTTTTCGGCGCGCTCGTCGGCGCCCGTCTGAGGCCGATAGGACGGCGCGCCTGCCACCGCCGCGCCCGACTGACTATTCATGATGTGCTGCTGTGCTCCTACGTTTGACGAACAAAGCCCCCGGGGACACCAGGGGCTTCTCAGGGTTGCCGCGATACTGCGCGCTTCGGCTTCGCGTCAGCGTCCCGACTTCAGCTCGGTCCAGAGACGCGTTTGCAGGCGCTGGATTTCAGGCGGCAGCGGCTTCAGCAGGAACAGCGTCTTCACGACGTCCGGATGCGGGTAGACGGCCGGATCGTTCGCGACGTCCGGACGCACGTACTTGCGCGCTTCCGCGTTCGCGCTCGGGTAATAGACCGCGTTCGTGATCGCCGCGTGAACCTTCGGATCCTCGATGTAGTTGATCCATTGCAACGCGGCATCCTTGTTCTTCGCATCCTTCGGAATCGCCATCACGTCGAACCACACGGGCGCGCCGCCCTTCGGAACGTAGTATTCGATCTTGTACGGCTTCTTCGCTTCGAGCGCGCGGTGCTTCGCGATCACGACGTCGCCCGACCAGCCGAACGCGAAGCAGATGTCGCCGCCGACCATGTCGTTGATGTAGCCCGACGAGTTGAACTGCGTGATGTACGGGCGGATCTTCTTGAGCACCTGCATCGCGGCCTGGTAGTCGGCCGGGTTCGTGCTCATCGGATCCTTGCCGATGTAGTGCAGCGTCGCCGCGAACATCTGGTCCGGCGCGTCGAGCACCGACACGCCGCACGTCTTCAGCTTCGAGATGTTCTCCGGCTTGAACAGGATGTCCCAGTTGTCGAGCGGCACCTTGCCGAGGAGCTTCTGCGCCTTGTCGACGTTGTAGCCGAGGCCCGTCGTGCCGTACGCCCAGGGCACCACGTACTTGTTGCCCGGATCGGCGCCCGCGACGAGCGCCATCAGTTGCGGATCGAGATATTTGAGATTCGGCAGCTTCGACTTGTCGAGCGGGGCGAAGATGCCGGCCTGGATCTGCTTGCCCGCATAGTTGCTGGTCGGCACGACGATGTCGTAGCCCGAGTTGCCGGTCAGGAGCTTCGCCTGCAGCGTGTCGTCGCTGTCGTAGTTGTCGTAGCGAACCTTGACGCCCGATTGCTTCTCGAAGTTCGGGATCGTGTCCTTCGCAATGTAGTCCGACCAGTTATAGACGTTGAGCTGCGTATCCTTCGCCGCCGCCACCGATGCGCCCGCGCAGAGCGCAAGTGCCGTCAACCGGCCCGCCACCTTTGCCTTCATCCCGTTCTCCCTGATCGAACCGATTCGATCGCCGTCAGCCTCGCCGCCGCGGCGCGCCGTTTCGCGCCGCCCCTTGAAAACCCCGAAAGCTACCACTAATCCGGCCCCGCCACAAAAATTTCCCGCCTTTGTCGCACAAACGGAACACATTTGCACTTTTCGATTGCACGGCAGGTCACTGCGACGCAGCAGCTGGGCGCAATTTTATCGGGTTATCGCCGCGTGTCCATCCTCAAAAAAGGCCCGTGCACGACAAACGGATCATCTACCTTAAATTCAGGCAGCGCCCGTTCGTCGTTCCATATAGGAGGACGAGCCGCGTGCCCGTCCAAACATCACGCCCGCCCCGACTGTGCGCGGCGAACCATCCGTCGAACCGCCACCATGAACAGCAATCCGCTCGCTGCCCGCTCCGCGTCGTCACGCCGTCCCCCCGCCTCCGGCGGGCCGGGCGGCCGCCGCCGCTGGGCGACGTTCGTCGGTGCTGGCGCGCTCGTCGCCGTCGGCTACATGGACCCCGGCAACTGGGCTACCGCGCTCGCGGGCGGCGCGGGCTACGGCTACACGCTCCTCGGCGTCGTGATCGCCGCGAGCCTGATGGCGATGCTGCTGCAATGGCTCGCCGCGCGGATCGGCGTCGTATCCGGGCGCGACCTCGCGCAGCTATGCCGTGAGCGCTTCGACCCGCGCGTCACCGTGCTGCTGTGGATCGCCGCCGAAATCGCGATCGTCGCGTGCGACGTCGCCGAAGTCGTCGGCGCGGCGGTCGCGCTGCAGATGCTGCTCGGCGTGTCGCTGACGACAGGCGTGCTGGCGTCGGCGGTCGGCACGCTCGCGATGCTCGCGCTCGAGCGGCGAGGTCGGCGCACGCTCGAGGCGGCGATCACGTCGCTCATCTTCTTCGTCGGCCTGTGCTTCGTGATCGAAGTCGCGCTCGCGCGGCCCGACTGGCATGCGGCGCTCGCGGGCGCCGCACCGTCGCCGCAACTGCTGCGCGACGCCGGCATGCTGTGGCTCGCGGCCGGCATCCTCGGCGCGACCGTGATGCCACACAACCTCTACCTGCATTCGACGCTCGTCAAGCACCACGCGAACGCGCGCGACGAGCAGTCGATCCGGCACGCGCTCTTCGGCGTCAACCTCGATACGTTCGTATCGCTCGGATTCGCATTCGTGATCAATGCGGCGCTCCTCATCGTCGCGGCAGCCGTGTTCCATGCAAGCGGCCATCACGACGTCACCGATCTCGCCGACGCGCACCGGCTCATCGCACCCCTCGTCGGCAACCGCTGGGCGGGCCTGCTGTTCGCTGCCGCGCTGCTCGCGTGCGGGCTGTCGGCAACCGTGACGGGCACGCTTGCCGGACAGGCTGTGATGGAAGGCTTCCTGAAGCTGACGCTGCCGCGCTGGCAGCGCGCGCTCCTGACTCGCGCGCTCGCGATGGGGCCCGCGCTCGCGGCGGTCGGCCTGTTCGGGCAGCACGGATCGAACCGGTTGCTCGTCGCGAGCCAGGTCGTGCTGAGCCTGCAGTTGCCGCTCGCGATGGTTCCGCTCATCGTATTCGCGTCGAGCCGCGAGTTGATGGGCGGCTGGCGGGCCCGCGGCGTGCCGCTCGCGGCCGCGTGGGCGTGCGCCGCCGTGATCCTGCTGCTGAACGGGGCGCTCGTCTGGCAGCTCGCGACGGCGGAGTAGGCGAGCGGAACGTCGGTGACGCGCGGTTGTTCGATTTGCACTCCGTCGACGGTGATTCGGTTGAGACTTTGGTTGGAAGGTCGGCGCGATTACGGCTTCGCGTTTTGGCGGCGCGGCGCGTTTTGCGCGGGAATCGAGTGCTTCGATTCAAGCGCTCTCCAACTCGGCGCTTCGACCGAGTCGAGGGTCGAGCGCATCGATTGTCAGTACGGAATGGGCAACTCCGGATGGAGGGCGCCGGATGGATCATTCACGATTGGCCGTTCCGGATTGACGGCTCCGGCTGAGCGTCTCGATTCGCTGCTTGCATCGAGCCGCACCGTCGCCCACCCGGCAACACCGGCTGCGCAGCAACCGGGACCATCCCGGCTTCACCACTGTCGGCTGCCTGACGATCAAAGCCGGCCGGCGCGAATACCGATGCGAATCGCCACCGACTGCGAAAGCCGCGCGCCGCCCGCCAGCCGACGAGACATCGCCGCTCGACTCGCCGCTCCGCCATTCGGCAATACCGCCGCGCCCCCCTGCCCAGGCCTGCACCGCGCGACCCGACCGAGCCGGCAAAACCGCCCGCGACGGCTCCGCCGGGCGCACCGAGCACATGCTTTAACATAACGGCTTGCCGCACGCGCGGCGACCACCGAATTCAATGTTCCGATGACCTCGAATCTTCACGACAAACCCGACAGTCCTTGCATCGGCGTCTGCTCGACGCTCTTCGACGACGTCTGCAAAGGCTGCGGCCGCACGGCGCTCGAAGTCTCGAACTGGGTGTTCATGACGGACGCCGAGAAGCAGGCGATCTGGGAGCGCATCACGCGCGAAGGCACGGCGATGCGCTTTCAGTACGACAAGCTGTAAGCGCGCGGCCTGCCGCACGAGCGGCGCACACGGATTCCATCAGCATCCCGAAACGAATCGGCACAAAAAAAAGACGGCACGCATGAAGCCGTGCCGCCAACCCCAACACTTTTCGATTCTTTCGATACTTAGAACTTCATCCCGACGCCGACGCCCACGACGAGCGGATCGATGTTCAGCCGGCCAAGCGGCTGGCCGCCGAGCGTCGCATCGGTGTGCATCCAGATTTTCTTCACGTCGACGTTGACGAACAGCTTCTTCGTCACTTGCACATCGACGCCGAACTGCAGCGCGGGACCGAAGCTGTGGTTGTTGATCCCGATCCCCTCGCCGCCGGCGTGCAGCCCGTTGTTATAGAACAGCGTGTAGTTGATGCCCGCGCCGACGTACGGCCGCACCTTGCCGGCGTGATTGAAGTGGTACTGCAGCAGCAGCGTCGGCGGCAGCACACCGACGCCGCCGAGATCGCCGAGCGACGACGTAATTTGATGCCGCGACGTGCCGAGAATCAGCTCGACGCCCAGGTAGTCGCGAATCATGTAGGTGAAGTCGAGTTCGGGGACGATCGCGTTGTTCACGCCCACGTTCAGCGCCGACAGCGTATTGCTCGTGCGTTCGTCCGGCATGATGCTGATCCCGCGAACGCGCGCGATGATATCGCCTTGATTGATACCCTCCCCGGGCGAAGCCGCGTGCGACAGCGACGGAATCATCGCGAGGCCGGCTGCGCAGGCGATGGCGGTGGTGCAATTACGAATTGTTTGACGACGCATGTTAAAGACCCCCTAGGAACAGGCTTCATTCTCAAGGGATGGTTCCCTACTTATATTGATGAACATCAAGTCTCACGCAAGCGAGAATGTAGGACGGTTTGTCGCAGGCTCGGGCGCGGTGCCCGTCAGCAGCAGCTCGAGCAAATCACGCACGCTGCGGATCGCCTGCCCGAACGGCAGCGACTCGCGACCACGAAAGAACAGCCCGTTCGCTACGTCGCCGCGCAGCGCCGCAGCGAGGCGCGTGTCGATGCAGAAGTGGCCGAAGCGCTCGATGCCGTCGCGCAATCCGCATACGGTCAAGCATTCGAGCGCGGACGGACAGCGCTGCTTGAGCGCGCCGATCTTCGCGCGGATGCGCGCCTCGTGCCGCAGATAGCGCTCGAGCCACGGCGTCTTCACCGCGCGTGCAGGCAGCCCCGTGACGCTCACGAACTCGACGATGTCGTCCGGCTTCGCATTCGCGAGCACGTGCTTGAAGTTCGGATGGGCGTCGCCCTCTTCGGTGACCGCGAACGGCGTGCCCACCTGCACGCCGTTCGCGCCTTCGGCGAGTGCCGCACGCACCGCTTCGTGACTGTTGATGCCGCCCGCGACGATGAGCGGAATCCGCTCGCGCTCGAGCCCGAGCGACGCGAACGTCTGCACGGTCTCTTCGATGACGCGCGCAAATTCGAAACGCGGATCGCCCATGTCGTCGAGATTCGTCACGCCGAGATGGCCGCCCGCATGCGCCGGATGCTCGATCACGATCGCATCGGGCAGGCGCCCCTTCTTCATCCACTTTTTCAGCACGAGCGCAATCCCGCGGCTGTCCGACAGGATCGGAATCAGCGCGACATCGTGCCCCTGCGTCATGTCCGGCAGATCGAGCGGCAACCCCGCGCCCATCACGATCGCGTCGGCACCGAATTCGCATGCGATGCGCACATAGTCCGCGTGCGAGCGCACCGCCTTCATCACGTTGACGGCGACCATCCCGCGGCCCTCGCTCCATGTCTTCGCGCGCTGGATCTCGCGCGCGAGCGCTTCGAGATTCGCGGCCTCCATCGTTTCGCGATCGGGACGCCGCTTGCAGCGCTCGATCAGATCGGTGTGGTGATGGCGCAAGTCGATACTCGCGATCGTGCCGAGCGCGCCCTCGCGCGCGACGCTCCCGGCAAGCCGATGCGCGGAGATGCCGACGCCCATTCCGCCCTGCACGACGGGCAACAGCGAACGGCCGCGAATCTTGAGCGGCGGGAAAGATGTGGGACCGGTCATCGCAACCTCTCGATACGGCAGAAAGAACTCGATGATCGGCGATTGCCAGCGAAGCGTCTTGACCGTCGTCAAGAAAAACGGCACGCGTCCGCGTGGACGCATGCCGTGTCGTCACAAAAAGATGCGCGCTTGATACGCGCTTATGCATTCTTCTTTAGGCGTTCTTCGTCGGACGCAACTGCATCGATTTGTATTCCAGATATTCCTCGAGCCCATACACGCCGTTCTCGCGGCCGATCCCCGACTGTTTGAAACCGCCGAACGGCGCAGCCATGTTCCAGGCACCGCCATTGATGTCGACCTGGCCCGTGCGAATGCGCCGCGCGACGCGCAGCGCGTGCTCGTCGCTGCCCGACCACACCGCGCCGCCGAGACCATACGGCGAATCGTTCGCGATCCGCACCGCATCGTCATCGTCGCGATACGTGATGATCGACAGCACCGGGCCGAAGATTTCCTCCTGCGCGATCGTCGCATCGGGCTTCACGCGGCCGAACACGGTCGGCTTCACGAAGAAGCCGCGCGTGACGCCCTCCGGCATGCCGAGGCCGCCCGTGACGAGCTCCATGCCTTCGTCGATGCCGCGCTGGATGTAGCCCTGCACGCGCGCTTGCTGAACCGCTGACGCGAGTGCGCCGAGCCGCGTCGCGTCATCGCGCGGGTCGCCCGCGACATACGCTTCGGCCGCCGCCTTCGCGAGCTCGCGTGCTTCGTCGTAGCGCGATTCCGGCACGAGCATCCGTGTGTGCGCGGAGCACGTCTGGCCCGCGTTCAGATAGCACGCGGATACCGTCCCCTTCACCGCGGCCGCGAAATCCGCATCGTCGAGAATCACCGACGCCGACTTGCCGCCCAGTTCGAGCGCGACGCGCTTCACGCCGGCCGCGGCCAGCTCGGCGACGCGCTTGCCCGCGCGCGTCGAGCCGGTAAACGACACCATGTCGATATCGGGATCGCTCACGAGCGCTTCGCCGACGACGGGCCCGTAGCCGCATACGAGGTTGAACACGCCGGCGGGCAGCCCGGCATCGTGAATCGCTTCGGTGAGAATGAACGCATTGAGCGGCGCGACTTCGGACGGCTTCAGCACGACCGTGCAGCCCGCCGCGAGCGCGGCCGCGACCTTCAGCGTGATCTGGTTGAGCGGATAGTTCCACGGCGTGATCGCCGCGACGACACCGACCGGCTCGCGCACGACGAGCGAATTGCCGACCCGCTCTTCGAACGCGAACGTCTCGGCGAGCCTCGCATACGCGCCCCAGTTATAGACCGGTCCGCCGACCTGGATCGCGCGCGACAGCTTGATCGGCATGCCGACTTCGCCCGTGATCGACTGCGCGAGTTCCTCGCTGCGCGCCTTCAGGTTTTCGGTGATCTTGTACAGATAGCGGGCGCGCTCGGCGGGCGGCGTCGCGGCCCAGCCGTCGAATGCGGCGCGCGCGGCGGCGACGGCCGCCTTCGCGTCATCGGCGGAGCCCTCGGGAATACGACCGATCACGGCCTCCGTGCCGGAGTCGATCACGTCGATCGCGCCCTTGCCCGCGCTCGGGCGCCACGCGCCGCCGATGTAGAACTGTTCGTAGGTTTTCATTGCAGCCCTCTCGTCTCCCGGTCGAAATATGATCATTCTACCCAGTCGAACGCATCGGCCAACCCGGCATCCCTATTGCTTGGGATGAGAAGCGGACGTTATCCCCCATCGTTGCGGAGAACGTCGGGCGCACCGGGCGAACTACACTCGGAGAATCGCATTTCACCTAGGGACGCTCTCGCCCCGCAATAGCGTTCAGACCCATTTCGTCGAGCCGCTCGAAGCGCGCGACCGACTTTGACCGCGAAGTCGTCAATGATCAGCAGCGGCACGCGCACGAACTGCTGGAACTTGCGCCCATACAGTCCCATGGCGCGCGCTGCACGTAGCTTCTTGAGCAGATCGGTCTGCGCGACGAACAGCACGTCACGGCCCTGGCGTGCGGCGCAGTGGCCCAGCGCCTGCGCGAGGTGACTCTTGCCGACACCGGTTTGGCCAACCATCAGGATGGAGACCTTCTCGTCGATG
Organism: Burkholderia sp. BDU5; assembly: GCF_001522845.1. NCBI lineage: Bacteria > Pseudomonadati > Pseudomonadota > Betaproteobacteria > Burkholderiales > Burkholderiaceae > Burkholderia > Burkholderia sp. BDU5. Next base: position 58,030 of record NZ_LOWC01000101.1, read on the forward strand.
TAGCGGCCGGTGGCTAGATCGTGGAGATGGGCGCGGTTCAGTTTGGGCAAGCGGTCGAAGTCGAAGGACTCGAGCGTCTTGCCCAGCGCGAAGCCGGCGCGGGCGAGCCGCACGCCGAGCTTCTTCTGGTCGCGTCGTGCCACTTCGTCGTGCAGCAGCATGGCGAGGAACTCGGTATAGGCAAGCTGCCCATCGATTTCTTGACGATTAGCCCTGTGCGATCGATGCGTAGCCGCTGCCGGTGTAGCTGACGAGCCGTGTTATTAGCTCACAGCGCGTTGCTCGACGAGATTGCTAAGGCCCGCGCAGACGCTACCCGCCGTTGGAGCGCAGCCGAGATAGAGGCGCAGGAACGGGGTCAACTTGAGAACGACGAGGAAGCCGCGAAGCCAGAGAGCCGCCACGACGGCAAAGAGGACTAAAAGAACAACTAGGCGGTTCTGGGCGGCCGATGCTCTGGGTACAACAAAAAGCCCGCCGAGTACAACTTGCGGGCCTCTTGGGTACAATTCGGTACATCAGACTGGGTACAAACCGCCGCTGTTATTCCAGTCCCTTGCTCGCGAGGAAATCCTCGTAATTCCCGCCGAAGTCGACGAGCGAGCCGTCCGTCGTCACTTCGATGATCCGGTTCGCGAGGCCGCTCACGAATTCGCGGTCGTGCGACACGAAGATCAGCGTGCCTTCGAACTTCTCGAGCGCAATCTGCAGCGACTCGATCGATTCCATGTCCATGTGGTTGGTCGGCTCGTCCATCAAGAGCACGTTGTGGCGGCCGAGCATCAGCTTGCCCCAGATCATGCGGCCCTTCTCGCCGCCCGACAGCACCTTCACCGATTTCTTGATGTCGTCCGCCGAGAACAGCAGGCGGCCGAGCGTGCCGCGCACCATCGTCTCGTCGTCGCCGTCCTTGCGGTACTGGTCGATCCAGTCCATCAGCGTGACGTCGTTCGGGAACTCCTCGTAGGTGTCCTGCGGCATGTAGCCGACGTTCGCGTTCTCGGCCCACTTCACCGTGCCGTGATCGAGCGCGAGATTGCCGACGAGCGCGCGCAGCAGCGTCGTCTTGCCCGCGCCGTTCTCGCCGATGATCGCGATGCGCTCGCCCGGCTGCACCGACAGGTTGAAGTTCTGGAAGATCGTCCGTTCGTATTGCTTCGTGATCGAATCCGCAACGACCGCGATATTGTGCAGCTTCTTCTCGAACTCGAAGCGGATGAACGGGTTCTGCCGCGACGACGGCTTGAATTCCTCGATCTTGATCTTGTCGATCTGCTTCGCACGACTCGTCGCCTGGCGGGCCTTCGACTTGTTCGCCGAGAAGCGACGCACGAAGTCCTGCAGCTCGGCGACGCGCTCCTTCGCGCGCGCGTTTGCGGCCGCCTGACGCTCGCGCGCCTGCGCGGACGCGAGCATGTAGTCGTCGTAGTTGCCCGGCCAGACCTTCAGCGTGCCATAGTCCATGTCGGCCATGTGCGTGCACACCGAGTTCAGGAAGTGACGATCATGCGAGATGATGATCATCGTCGAGTTGTAGTTGTTGAGCGTATCTTCGAGCCAGCGGATCGAATTGATGTCGAGATTGTTGGTCGGCTCGTCGAGCAGCAGCACGTCCGGATTCGAGAACAGCGCCTGCGCGAGCAGCACGCGCAGCTTCCAGCCCGGCGCGACGTCGCGCATCGGACCGCTGTGGAATTTCTCTTCGATGCCGATGCCGAGCAGGAGCGCACCCGCGCGCGCTTCGGCGTCGTAGCCGCCGTACTCGGCGAACTTCGCCTCGAGCTCGGCGGCGTGCATGTAGTCATCGTCGGTCGCTTCGGGGTTCGCGTAGATCGCGTCGCGCTCGGACATCGCGGCCCACATCTCGGTGTGGCCCATCATCACGACGTCGAGCACGCGCACGTCTTCATACGCGAACTGGTCCTGGCGCAGCTTGCCGAGACGGACGTTCGGCTCGAGCGCGACGTTGCCTCCGGACGATTCGAGATCGCCGCCCAGGATCTTCATGAAGGTCGACTTGCCGCAGCCGTTCGCCCCGATGAGGCCGTAGCGGTTGCCCTCCCCGAACTTGACCGAGATGTTCTCGAACAAGGGCTTGGGCCCGAATTGCATCGTGATGTTGGCGGTAGAAAGCACAGCGTGGCCTCGTGAAAGAGGAGAGATCGACGGGAAACCTGACATTTTAGCAGGAGTCGGTGACGTGCTGCTCGCGGGCGCGCTCGACGGGCATGCAATGCGCGGGCAAACGGCCGTGAGAGGCCGCGTTGCAATAATCGGGGATCGATCGGCTTGCGCCGCGGCGACACGGGAACGGACACGTTTGGCGTAGTGCTGCGGCCGCGCCGCACGGCGGCGGCGCACCCACCCCTCACTGGAATCGAGCGCGCCGCGCGACGATCGCGGCGAGGCGCCTTGCCGGCGTCCTCAGTCGGCTACCTCTTCGACACGTTCGGCGCGGGCGCCTTGGGCGGCGTCTTCAACTGCGCGAACAGCACCGAACACGGCACGTCCTTGTTGTTGCTCGGCGCGATCAGCGGGACCAGCGCCGCGAACGGATTGATCAGCCCGAGGCCGACCATCGCGCCCGCGCGCAACGCGAGCGCGCCCACATCGACGCCGACGTCCGGATTCTTGAACGTACCCTTCGCGTATAGCGGCGAGCGCAGCGAGAACACACGGAAACCCTTCGTGTGCGGATGGATCGTCAGGTCCAGGGTTTCGTCGCGCAGACTGATCGGGCCGTCGACGTTGATCAGCGCATCGTCGGTGTCGAACGCAAACACCTTCGTATCGAGCACGCCGTTGGTCGCGACAAAATCGACCGCCGCGCAATTGATCTTCACGTCGCGGCCGCCGAACAACTTCTCGTAGACGACGTTCGCGACGTTCAACCCGGCCGCCTCCATCAGCAGCCGGCTGATCGCGCCGTTGGTCACGAGCGCCTTTACTTCGCCGTTCGCGGTCGCCGCGAGCGCCGCGGGCGAGTTGCCGGTCGCCGACAGCGCGGCGTCGCCGTTGACCTCGCCGAGCGCCGACTGCATCACCTTCTGCGTCGCGAACAGCTGCTTCAGCTTCAGGTGGCGCGCCGACACGGAGAAGCGCCCCTTCAGCGGCGCACCGCTGCCGTCGAGCCTCGCGTCGGTCGCGAGCGCCCCGCCCGCGACGCCGAACTTGAGCGGCAGCAGCGACAGCACGCCGTCCTGCATCACGACGTGCGTGTACAGGTCGGTGATCGGCAAATCGGCGCGCTTGACGAGCTTCTTGCCGGTGAACTTCACATCGGCGTCGAGCGCGCGCCAGCGGTCGGTGCGGAACGTCTCGACAGGCAGCACACGGCCCGGCGGCTGCTTCGTCGTATCGCCTCGCTGCGCCTTGCTCGCCGCCGTGTCGGCGCCGATGATCGGTGCGAGGTCGGAGAACTGGAGCAGGTTCGACACGAGCTCGCCCGACAGCAGCGGACGCGGCTCGCGCTGCGCGTACTCGAGCGTGCCGCGCAGATCGCTGCCGCCGACGCGGCCGTTGAAGTTCTCGTAGCGGAACGTGCTTGCGCGGCGCTTGAAATTGCCGATGAGGCGCCCTTCGGTCGCGTATGGCGGCGTATCGGGCAGCGTCACGCCCGTGAGCGGATACAGATGCGACATGCTCGAACCCTGCAGCCACAGGCGCAGATCGATCGCTGCGAGATGCACGGGATCGGAGAGCGTGCCGACGATCGCCAAGCGCGTGTCGCCTGCCTTCACGTCGGCCTGCAGCGGGAACGGACGCGACGCGTCCTGTAGCGCGAGCACGCCGCCCATCTTGCCCGTGCCGTCGACCGGCACGCCCTTGTAGTGGCCCTTGACCGTCAGGCCGAACGCGTAGGCCGGACCGGCCGGCTTCCTTGCAGCGGCCGCCGCGGACGCGCTGGAGGCTGCGCTGGCGCCGCTCGCGCCGGGGGCGATCGTGGCCGGCGGGACGACCGAGGTGGCCGATCCGCCGGCCGCACCCGCGCCCGACGCGGAAGGCTGGCCCGCCGCAACGGCCGCCGCGCTCGCGCCGGACGGCGCGTGCGTCGCCGATGCGGCCGCCGCACTCGATGAAACGCTCTTGCTTGCCGCCATTTTGGCCGTCGCCGCCTGATCCACCGTGGAAGCCTTGCCGGCCGAAGCCGCCGGATTCGCGTCCGACGCGCCGCTCGCCGCGGAAGCCTTGCCCGATTCGGGCGCCGACGCAGCCGAGGCCGCCGACGCCTCGGATGCGACCTCGGCCTTCGCCTTCGCGGTGAGCTGCGCGGCGCCCTTCTTGCCGACGCGCTGCGCCGACGCCGCCCGCGACGTCTCCTCCTGCTGCTTGAGCACATCGCCGAGCGGGATCTGCTGGCTGAGCGTGTCGATCGCGACGGTCAGATCGGCTTTCGTGATCGCGTCGCGGTACACGACCGTGCCCTTCGCGAAGCCGAAGTCGCGCAACTGCACCTTCCACGGCGAGGGGCCGGACGATTTCCTGAATTCGAAGGTCCAGTTGTTGCGGCCGTCGGCGAGGCGCTCGACGTCGAGCGCCGGATTGACCAGCTCGATCGTCGGGATCACGACTTCATGTGCGAGGAGCGGCAGGACCGCGAGCTCGAAGTGCGCTTCGTCGAGCGTCGCGAAATTGGGCGCTTTCGCCCAGGCCGGGTTGCCGATGACGACCTGGGTCGCCGAGAACATCGGCCACGGCACCCACGCGCGCCAGCCGGTTTCGCCGTCGGGACGCCGCCAGCCGACCTTGATGTCGCCGTGGATCTCGAACGGCCGGCCGATCGACGCGCTTGCCTGCTCGTTGATCCAGGGTTTGGCGCGATTCCAGTCGAACGTGAAGATGAACACGCCGAGCGCCGCGGTCAGTACCGCGACGATGCCGACGATCCACGCCGCCGTTTTGCCGAGGGTACGGGTGAGCGTCATGCCAGATTCCGTCGTAGTGCTTCGTGAACCGGCAGCGCCGCGCAGCGCGCGCGACGCTGCCACTGACGGTTATTATGACGCACGACGCCGCGCCACCCGCCCCCATTTACCGTTTTTTGCGTTTTTTGCATTTATGACAGCCGATGTCCTGATCGAGACCCGACAGATCACCCGCCGCGACGCGGCGAGCGGCAAGACGCTCCTCGCCCCGACCGACTTCGCGCTCGCGCCGGGCGAGCGGATCGCGCTCACCGGGCCGTCGGGCTCGGGGAAGAGCGTGTTTTTACGGGTTCTGGCCCTGCTCGACCCGATCGACGGCGGCCGGCTGCTCTGGCACGGCAAGCGCGTCCCGCGCGCGGCGATTCCGCGCTATCGGCGCAGCGTCGCTTACGTGCGGCAGCGCCCGGCAACGGCCGACGGCACAGTCGAAGATCTGCTGCGCTACCCGTATTCGCTCGCCGTCTACCGCGACGCGCACTTCGATCGTGCCCGCGTCGCGCGCCTCGCCGCACAGGCCGGCCGCGGCGACGACTTCCTCCGTAAGGCATCGAGCGAGCTGTCGGGTGGCGAGGCGCAGATCGCCGCGCTGCTGCGCGTGCTGCAGCTCGATCCCGACGTGCTCCTGCTCGACGAGCCCACTTCCGCGCTCGACCCCGATTCGACCCGCGCAATCGAGGCGCTCGTGTCCGCATGGTTCGGCGCCGCGCCGAGCGCCCGCTCGTATCTGTGGATCTCGCACGATCCGGCCCAGGCGGCGCGCGTCGGCGCGCGACGCCTGACAATGCGCGCCGGCGTGCTCGACGTCGCCGCGACGGAGGATATCCGATGAACACGCCGCTGCAAGATCTGAGCCTCGTCGACATCGGCATCGCGGCGGCCCTCGTCGCGATCAACGGCGCGATCTCGGTTGCGCTGTCGCTCGACCTCGGCCGCAAGCTCGCTTGGGCCGCCGCGCGCACCGTCGTCCAGTTGCTCGCGATCGGCTACGTGCTCGGCTGGGTCTTCGGCCATCCGCACTGGTATGTCGTGCTGCCGCTTGTCGCGCTGATGACGCTGATCGCCGGCTTCGCGGGCGCCGCGCGCGGCAAGCGCACCTACGCGGGCCAGTGCGTCGACAGCATCCTGTCGATCTGGGCGAGCAGCTGGTTCGTCGCGGCGATCGGCCTATTCGTCGTGATCCGCATCCATCCGTGGTACGCGCCGCAATATGCGATCCCGATCCTCGGGATGATCCTCGGCAATACGCTGACGGGCGTGTCGCTCGGCATCGAGCGGATGATGGAGGAGCTGACCGCGCGGCGGGATCGCGTCGAGACGGCGCTTGCGCTCGGCGCGACACGCTGGGAGGCCGCGCAGGATGCGGCGCGGCAGGCAGTGCGCGCCGGGATGCTGCCGACGCTCAACCAGATGGCCGTCGTCGGCGTCGTGAGCCTGCCGGGGATGATGACGGGTCAGGTGCTCGCCGGGCAGTCGCCGTTGCAGGCGGTCCGCTATCAGATCGTCATCATGTTCCTGATCGCGGCCGCGTCCGCGCTCGGCACCGTCGGCGCTGTGCTGTCGACGTATCGGCGGCTCTTCTCCGCCGAACACCGCTTTCTCGCGTCGCGGCTCGTCGAACGGGCAGCGGTAAAGAACGGTGGATGAGATGCAGATGTTCGCCACGCGGAGCGACGGCGTAGCGGAGCGACGAGGCGGCGATCCGCCGGATCGTGGCAGTTTGGAGAATCGGCGGTTTGCCAATCCGGCGAATTGACGGTTCGCGGCACCCTTGCCATTCGCGGCGTGGCGGCGTGGCGGCAGCGATTGTCGCTGATTCGAACGATCATCGAATCTCGTCTCGTCGTGTGATGAATACCCACGCGTCGACGCGCGAATCGTTGCGGCCCATCGTCGATGCAGCTCGACGACACCGCGCGCCCCACACTCGAAGCACGTGCGCCGAGCATGCACCGAGAATCCGGCGCGCGTTGCGCGAACGGCGTCCGCGCAACCCTGCTCACCGCTTGATCGACACCGTGACCTTCGAGCCGTCGCGCATCGTGATCGACTTCGAGCCGCCAGTCGATATCGACAGCCACTTGACCTGGCTCACCGATATCACATTCGGGCATTGCAGCGTCTTGCCGCCCGCCGCCACCTTCTTCGTGCCGTTCGGCGCGCTCGCCTGGAAGCTCAGTTGCACGTTCGCCATCCCCTTGCTGTCGACAGACGGCGCGAGCCGCACCTGCGTCTGCCGGACCATCGCGCCGTTCGCGTCGCGAGGCAGGTTGTCGGCGTTCGGGCACGCGTCGGGCATCGGCACGGCGCCCGACGGCGGCACCGACTTCCAGTTGAAGTCGTCGGTTTCGCCGGAGCGGATCTTGCGCGTCTCCTGCATCGAGCCGAACTGCCTCGAATCGACCTTGACCGTGTACTGAAGCTGGCCGTCGTTGCCGCCGAGCACGCTCGCCTTGATGGGCGGCGCCGCATGCGCGGCAAAAGCCGAGAGCAGCGTCGCGACGGCGCACGACGCGACGAGCGGCGACAGAAGGCGTTGACTCATGCTGACCTCTCCTTTTATGGCGACGAGCTGCGCGAATCGCCGGGTTATCGATGCATGACGCAATGCCAGTCTAACGCGAAGCGGCACGCGTGGCGCTTGCCACGCATCGGGTGTTACCCGTGCTTGCACGATGTGCGTCAAGCGTGCGTGGCGCACGCTCGCGGGTCGATACGTCGCGGCCTGTCGCGTGGCGCGGCGTTCGTTTCGCTCGCATCTCGCGCGCGATGAGTCACGCGCATATCGCGGCCGTGCGCCCGCCGTCGGCGCACGCATTCGAGTGGCGCGCGCGTACCGAGGTCGCGCGCGACGCCTCGATCTTTCACGTGCTTTCGCGCGGGGTCGCTTGCGCCGTCGCGCCGCGCCGCGTCGACGGCGAACCCCGAGCATCGAACGGTGTCCGTCCGAGAACCGAGAACCGAGAACCGAGAACCGAGAACCGAGAACCGAGAACCGAGAACCGAGAACCGAGAACCGAGAACCGCCCCGAGGACCCCGGGGCGACACCCGCCGCCGAGCCATTCGCCACCGGCCTTCCCGCAGCGACCGAGGCACCACCCTACCGCCTGTCGGCCAGCGCCCCCGCCGCGACCGGCTACAATAACGGGTTCGCCGAATCCACCTCGTCGGCACCCGTCATCCGCTCCACCGTGACCCATCCATGACCACGAATCTCGTCATCCAAAGCACCGCGCCGCTCTCCGACGCGCATCACCGGCCGCTCGCCGCGCTCGCGCGCGGCAAGCGCGTCGTTCCGATCGATGCGCAGGCGATCCGCATCGAAGGCGCGGACCCGGCGCAGCGCGCCGACGTCGACGCGTACTGCGGCGCGCATGCGCTCGACTACGCGTTCGTCGACGCAACCCGGAAGCTCGCCGACTTCGGCCTCGTCGCGATGGACATGGATTCGACGCTGATCACGATCGAGTGCATCGACGAAATCGCCGACTTCTGCGGCCTGAAAGCCGAAGTCTCGGCGATCACCGAGGCGGCGATGCGCGGTGAGATCAAGGATTTCAACGAGAGCCTGACGCGCCGCGTCGCGCTGCTGGCCGGCCTCGACGCGAGCGCGCTCGAGCGCGTCTACGACGAGCGGCTGCAACTGTCGCCCGGTGCCGAGTCGATGCTTGCCGCCGTGAAGGCGGCGGGCCTGAAGACGCTTCTCGTATCGGGTGGCTTCACGTTCTTCACCGAACGGCTGAAGGCGCGGCTCGGCCTCGACTACGCGTATTCGAACACGCTCGAGATCGTCGACGGCAAGCTGACGGGCAAGGTCGTCGGCGAGATCGTCAACGCGGACGTGAAGGCGCGCGCGGTACGCGAGACCTGCGTCGCGCTCGACATCGAGCCGGCGCGCGCGATCGTCCTCGGCGACGGGTCGAACGACCTGAAGATGATGGCCACGGGCGGCTTCTCGATCGCGTTTCGCGCGAAGCCGGTCGTGCGCAACGCGGCGAGCGCCGCATTCGATCACGTCGGCCTCGACGGCTTGCTGCGGCTGTTCTGAAGCTGCGGCTCTGCGGCTGTTCCAGACCGGAATGCTGCGCGGGCACCGTCGCTGCGCGCAACGTCCATCGAGCGAAAACGGCGCGCGGGCGAAGGCCCGCAGCGCCGTTTTTGCTTTTCGCGATGCCAAAGCGCAGCCGCGCGCCAGCCGCCGCGGCAAGCGCCGTGCAACTTCGCACGCGGCGCTTCGCCAACCGCCTGCGCCGGTATCGCGCGCTACGCGAGCACCGCGGCAAACGCGCGCTCGATGTCCGCGCGCAGATCGGCTTCGTCTTCGAGGCCGACGTAGAAGCGCACCAGCGTGCCGCGATGCGGCCAGGCGGTCGTGCGCATCGATTGCACGTCGTACGGCATCGCGAGACTGCACGCGCCGCCCCAGCTCCAGCCGATCGCGAACAGCTCGAGCGCCTCGACGAAGCGATCGACCTGGCCGGCGCTGAAGCGTTCGTCGAACACGACTGAGAACAGGCCGCCCGCGCCCGTGAAGTCGCGCATGAACGCGTCGTGGCCCGGACAATCCGGCAGTTGCGGATGCAGGACCGTCGCGATCTCCGGACGCGTCTTCAGCCAGCGCGCAAGAGACAGCGCGCTCTTGCTGTGCGCGTCGAAACGCGCCTGCATGCTCGGCAGGCCGCGCAGCACGAGCGAGCAGTCGTCGGCCGACACGCCGATCCCGAGCCGCATCCGCGCGAGCTTCAGCTTCGCGTGCAACTCATCGTCGTCGGTAATCGTCGCGCCCATCAGCACGTCGCTGCCGCCCGATTGATACTTCGTCAGCGCCTGCACCGAGATGTCGACGCCGTGCGCGAACGGCTTGAATGCAAGGCCCGCCGAATATGTGTTGTCGATCGCCGTGACGATGCCGCGCGCATGCGCGGCCGCAGTGATCGCCCGCACGTCGGGCACTTCCATCGTCACCGAGCCGGGCGCTTCGAGCCAGATGAGACGCGTGTTCGGCTGGATCAGGTCCGCGATTCCCGCGCCGATCATCGGATCGTAGAAGCGCACGGCGATTCCGAAATCCTTCGCGAGCCATTTGCCGAAGTCGCCATTCGGACCGTACGCGTTATCGGGAATCAGCACGTCGTCGCCTTCCTTGACGAGGCCGAAGTACACGTTCGTGATCGCCGAGAGCCCCGACGGCTGCAGCAGCGCATGCGTGCCGCCTTCGATTTCCGCGAGCCGCTGCGCGAGCGCGAGCGACGTCGGCGTTGCGTGCAGGCCGTAGCGCCACTGGCCGTCCTTGCGCCAATCGAGATTGCGCATCGTCGCGAGATCGGGAAACACGACCGTCGACGCTCGCGCGACCGGCACGACGAACGATTCGAAACCGGCGGGAATGTAGTCGTCCGGCTGGACGACGCGGGTTTGCAGCGCGCGCTTGGGAATGGATGCGGTCATGACTGGGAAGGCTCGATACAGAACGAGCCCGAAGTGATTGGAATCCGGCTAGCTTAGCCGGATTCCATGCGTTTGGCCCGGTACAATCGGCGCGGCCGCGACCGTGTCGGCGAACACGTCGCCCGCGGAAGCCTCTAGGCCGAAACCGGAACCGACGGGCGGCTGAAATCGACCGCCGCGCTGGCCGGCCGCACTACTCGGCGGTCTTCAGATTGCTCACGCCGCCGACGGACTGCCCCTGGACGCCCGCTGGCACTGCCGCACCGGCCGACGCCGGCTGCACAGCCGCCGCATGTTGCGGCGCTGGCGCGCCGCCCACCGGATGCAGCACGACGGGCAGGGGATCCGATTGGTCCGCGTTCATCCGGTCGGCCGACAAACCGCCCGACGCGTCGAAGCGGCCGATCCACACGCCCGTGATGTTCGTGCCGTCGTCCGATTCCTCGATCTCGAGCGTGTCGCCGTCGCGGTCGCCCGCGAGCAGGACGACGGCGCCCGTATCGAGATACTGGCATTCGCCGTGCACGCCCGGCTCGTCCGTCTTCGGCCCGAGGCGCACGACGACCGGCCGGCCGCCGAGCGTTCCCTCATAGCGCGGCAGCCCCGCATACGCCGGATTCGGCTTGAGCGGCGCGTCTGCCGGCATCGCCGCGGCAGGCGCCGCGTCCGATGCGCCGGCGGAAGCGACCGCAGGCTGAGGTTGAGACTGCGCGAGCGCGAGCCCCGCCGCCGTCGCGAGCGCGGCGGCAAGCGCCGCGCCGCGGATTCCAGTGATCAGTTTCAACAGCGCGGCCCTCTCGTCACAGACGCTCGAACACCGCGGCGATGCCCTGCCCGCCGCCGATGCACATCGTCACGAGCGCGTAGCGTCCGCCGATACGCTGCAGTTCGTACAGCGCCTTCACGGTGATGAGCGCGCCCGTCGCACCGATCGGATGGCCGAGCGAGATGCCCGAGCCGTTCGGGTTGAGCTTCGCCGGGTCGAAACCGAGCTCGTTCGCCACCGCGCACGCCTGCGCGGCGAACGCTTCGTTCGCCTCGATCACGTCGAGATCGGCGACCGTGATTCCCGCACGCTCGAGCGCCTTGCGCGTCGCGGGCACGGGGCCGATGCCCATGTACGCCGGATCGACGCCTGCATGCGCATACGAAACGAGGCGCGCGAGCGGCTTCGCGCCGCGCTTCTCCGCCGCGCCGCGCTCCATCAGCACGACCGCGGCGGCGGCATCGTTGATGCCCGACGCGTTGCCCGCCGTCACCGTGCCGTTCTCCTTGACGAACACCGGCTTGAGCTTCGAGAAGTCGTCGAGCGATGCGTCGTGGCGCACGTGCTCGTCAGCGTCGAACACGATCGCGCCCTTCCTCGACGCGATCTCGATCGGCAGGATCTGCTCCTTGAAGTAGCCGGACTGCGTCGCGTGCGACGCGCGCCGATGCGATTCGAGCGCGAGCGCGTCCTGCGCTTCGCGCGTGATCCCGTACTTCGCGGCGACGTTCTCGGCCGTCACGCCCATGTGGATCGACTGGAACGGGTCGTTGAGCGCGCCGATCATCATGTCGACGAGGCGTGCGTCGCCCATCCGCTGACCGAAGCGCGCGGCGGGCACCGAATAAGGCGCGCGGCTCATGTTTTCCGCGCCGCCCGCGACCGCGATGTCCGCATCGCCGAGCAGCACGCTCTGCGCGGCCGACACGATCGCCTGCAGACCCGAGCCGCACAGACGGTTCAGCGTCAGCGCGGGCGCGTGCTGCGCGACGCCGCCGTCGATCGCCGCGACGCGCGCGAGGTACATGTCCTTCGGTTCCGTGTGCACGACGTTGCCGAACACGACGTGGCCGACTTCGTCGCCCGACACCTGCGCGCGCGCGAGCACATCGCGCACGACCCGCGCGCCGAGCTCGGTCGGCGCGAAGTCCTTCAGGCTGCCGCCGAAATCGCCGATCGCGGTGCGCACACCGCTTACCACCACTACTTCGCGTTGCATCGTTGCCTCCCTTTCTTCTCTTGATGAAAACCGATGGAGCACGCGGCCGCCGCCGCGCGCGTCACGCATTCGAGTCACGCATTCAATAGCCGCTCGACCGCGTCGCGCGACGGGATCGGCGCAACCGCGCCGAAGCCCTGCGTCGACAATGCGGCCGCCGCGTTCGCGTAGCGCGCGGCCGCGAACGGATCGTCGCCCGCGACGAGCCGCGCGACGAACGCGCCGCCGAAACAGTCGCCCGCCCCCGTCGCGTCGACCGCGTCGACGACGAAGCCGGGCACGACGCGCCGCTCGCCGGGCGTCGCGACATACGCGCCTTCGCGCCCGAGCTTCAGCGCGACGACGCTCGGCCCGTAGCCGAGCAGCGTGTCGACGATCGCGTCGCGCTCGTCGAGCCCGGTGAGCGCCGTTACGTCGTCCCAGCTCGGCAGACAGACGTCCGTATGGCGCAGCGCCTCGCACATCGCCGCACGCGCGCGCGGCAGCGGCCAGAGCTTGAGACGCAGGTTCGTGTCGAAGCTCACGCACGCGCCGTTCGCCCGTGCGTGCGCGATCGCGGCGAACGCCGCGTCGCACGCGCTCGTGCTGATCGCGAGACTCACGCCCGACAGATGGACGAAACGCGCGGCCGCGAGCGCGTCGAGCGGCAGATCGCGGACTGCATAGCGGCTCGCGGCCGAGCCCGCGCGCAAATAATCGAACGCGTGGCCGTGCGCGCCGTGCGACACAAAATAGACGCCCGTCGGCGCGCGCTCGTCGATCCGCACGTACAACGTGTCGACGTGCTCGCGCTGCCAAAGATCGAGCAGCAGGCGGCCGAAGTGATCGTCGCCGACCGCCGACACGAAGCCCGCACGCGCGCCTTGCCGCGCGGCCGCGACGCAGAAGTTCGACGTATCGCCGCCGAAGCCCTGCAGATAGTTCGGCTCGCCTGGCCGCGCCTGGTTGAATTCGACCATCGCCTCGCCGAGCGCGAGCACGTCGGGGAACGTCGCGGACATCGTCAGACCTCGCCCCACAGATCGTGGCCGTCCGCGCCCGTGATCTTCACGGACACGAAATCGCCGACCCTGTAGCGCTTCGACGCCTTGGTCGCCGGCTCGATATAGACGACGCCGTCGATCTCCGGCGCGTCGGCCGCGGTGCGGCCGATCCCGCCTTCCTCGTTGACTTCGTCGATCAGCACCTTGAGCGTCTTGTCGACCTTGCGCTCGATGCGCGCGGCCGACACCTCCTCGGCGACTTCCATGAAGCGCGCGCGGCGCTCCTCGCGCACGTCGTCGGGCAGCGCGCCGTCGAGCTCGTTCGCGCTCGCGCCTTCGACCGGAGAATACGCGAAGCAGCCGACGCGATCGAGCTCGGCCTCGCGAATGAAGTCGAGGAGCGTCTCGAATTGCGCTTCGGTCTCGCCCGGAAAGCCCGCGATGAACGTGCTGCGGATCGTCAGATCCGGGCAGATCTCGCGCCACTTCTGCACGCGCTCGAGCACCTTCTCCGCATTCGCGGGGCGCTTCATGCGCTTCAGCACGTCCGGGTGCGCGTGCTGGAACGGCACGTCGAGATACGGCAGCACATGGCCCTTCAGCGGACCTTCGGCCATCATCGGGATGATCTCGTCGACGTGCGGATACGGATAGACATAATGCAGACGCACCCACGCGCCGTACTGCGCGGCGAGCTCGCCGAGCGCGCCGACGAGCTCGGTCATCCGGGTCTTGAGCGGACGGCCGTTCCAGAAGCCCGTGCGGTACTTGACATCGACGCCGTACGCGCTCGTGTCCTGCGAGATCACGAGCAGTTCCTTCACGCCGGACTTGAACAGATTCTCGGCTTCGAGCATCACCTCGGCGACAGGCCGCGATACGAGATCGCCGCGCATCGACGGAATGATGCAGAACGAGCAGCGGTGATTGCAGCCTTCGGAGATCTTCAGGTATGCATAGTGGCGCGGCGTGAGCTTGATGCCTGCGGCCGGCACGAGATCGACGAACGGATCGTGCGGCTTCGGCAGATGGCTGTGCACGGCCTGCATCACTTCGCCGACCGCGTGCGGGCCCGTGACGGCAAGCACCTTCGGATGCACTTCCTCGATGAGGCCGGAGCCGCTCGCGCTCTTTTTCGCGCCGAGGCAGCCGGTGACGATCACCTTGCCGTTTTCGGCGAGCGCTTCGCCGATCGCGTCGAGGCTTTCCTGAACGGCTTCGTCGATGAAGCCGCAGGTGTTGACGACGACGAGATCCGCGCCGTCATAGGTGCCGGAGATTTCGTAGCCTTCGGCGCGCAGTTGCGTGATGATCTGCTCGGAGTCGACGAGGGCCTTCGGGCACCCGAGCGATACTATTCCTATACTATACGTCGTTGACATGTAATGGGGGGCGCGTGGAAGCAAAAGCGAGAGTTTACAGCTATTTACGGTTCAGTGATCCAAAGCAGGCGACCGGATCGAGCGTCGATCGTCAGGTCGAGTACGCTCATAGGTGGGCGGCTGAACGCGGCATGCTGCTGGATGATTCCCTCTCTCTCAGAGACGAGGGGCTGTCTGCCTACCACCAGCGTCACGTGACCCAAGGTGCCCTTGGCGTCTTTCTCCGGGCCGTTGAAGACGGCCGCATTCCGGCCGGCTCAGTGCTGATTGTCGAGGGCCTGGATCGACTCAGCCGGGCCGAACCCATTCAGGCACAAGCCCAACTTGCACAGATTATCAATGCCGGCATCACGGTTGTGACTGCGAGTGATGGCCGTGAGTACAACCGGGCGCGTCTCAAAGCGCAGCCGATGGACCTCGTTTATAGCTTGCTGGTGATGATCCGCGCGCATGAGGAATCCGACACCAAAAGCAAGCGTGTTAAAGCCGCCATTAGACGCCAGTGTCAAGGCTGGATTGCCGGGACTTGGCGGCAACCGATCCGCGTCGGGAAAGATCCGCAGTGGATCCGTGAAGTCGCTAACCAATTCGAGCTGATTCCGGAACGTGCGGCGGCAATCAGGCTCATTGTCGCCATGTATAAGCAAGGGCATGGAGCCGTCCGGATCGTGCGCGAGCTATCTGAGCGCGGATTGGCGGTTAGCGATACCGGGAGGACCTCCTCCGCCCATATCTATAAGATCCTCGCCAATCGCATGCTGATCGGCGAGAAGACTGTCGAACTCGACGGCGAGGAATACCGGCTTGAGGGCTACTATCCTGCGGTGATTTCCTCTGCGGAATTTGCGGAACTCCGCCACTTTGCGGAACAGCGGTTCCGCCGCAAAGGCAAAGGTGAGATTCCCGGCGTGGTGACCGGCCTTGGCCTCACATACTGTGGCTACTGCGGCACTGCGGTCACGGCTCAAAATATCATGGGACGCCGCCGAGATACCGAAGGGCGGCCACAACCGGGGCACCGACGCCTGAGCTGCTTTGCATACAGAACCAGCAGCGGTTGCCCAGTCAGCGGAAGCGTCAGCGTTGCACCGATCGAGCGGGCGCTGATGCACTATTGCTCGGATCAGATCAATCTCAGTCGCTTGCTCGAAGGAGACAGCAATTCGGCCACGCTTTCGGCGCACCTCGCTCAGACACGTCAGCGAGTCACCGACATCGAAGCACAGATCCAGCGTGTCACGGACGCTTTGCTATCAGAAGCCGACGCTCCACCTGCGGCCGTATTGCGCCGCATCCGCGAGCTCGAGGCTCAACTTCAGCGAGATCGCCATGAAATCAACTCGCTCGAAGGTCGCCTCGCTGCCGAATCCAACTCGACGCCGGCTGTAGCGCAAGCGTGGGCGAAACTGGTTGAGGGCGTCGAAGGGCTCGACTACGACGCACGGATGCAGGCACGGCAGCTAGTCGCCGATACCTTCTCACGAATCGTCATCTATCACCGAGGATTCACGCCACGCGCCAATAGCAACTCAATCGGATTGCTCCTCGTTGGAAAGCGAGGAGTTACCCGGTTGATAAAAATAGATCGAAAGTCTGGAAAATGGAAAGCGGCGGAAGAGATCCGGCTTCCAAGGATGGTCGCAAACGAACTTCCGCTCCCCGCGTAATGCGGGCACTCACGACCTACGCTCGCCTTTTGGGGGACGGCGGTTACCGACCCGGAGCGGACTAACGAAACAGCCAAAAGAGGGCCGTTAATCCGTAGAACTGTGGTTCGAGCCCCCCAACCTTTGGCATGTTGGGACTTGAAATCGTCCATTTTGGACAATATACTGTCCCAATAGGACTAACGAGCAACCCGTGGGAGGAACGGTGGAGATCAAGTACGCGTATTGGAACAACAAGGGCGGTACCGGCAAGACGAGCCTGTGCTTTCAGTCGATCGTTCGCTATGCCGAGAAGCATTCGAAAAAGCGGATTCTGGCGGTCGACATGTGCCCGCAGGCCAACCTATCAGAGTTGATGCTTGGAGGGCTGAACAACAAGGGCAGCGAGAAACTGCTAGAGCGACAAGGTTTGGTACCCAGGTGCAGCGTGGGCGGATACTTTCAGCTCCGCCTGCCTGCGCCATACTCTCCACCAAAGTTCAACACGCACGACTTCATCACGAAGCCGAATGCCTACAACAAGGGCGTGCCGGCAAACGTCGATCTTGTGTGCGGCGATCCGATGCTGGAACTCCAGGCGAACGCCGTGAATACGCTTGCCAACAATCAGATCCCCGGAACGAACCCGTGGATCGCGGTTGTCGACTGGCTGAAGGACTTCTTGGATCAACTTGCGGACGAGTATGACGTGGTCTTCCTCGACTGCAATCCCAGCTTCTCCCTTTACACGCAGATCGCGCTTTCCACGGCAAACCGCATCGTGCTCCCCGTGATGGCGGACGATTCCTCCCGCCGTGCAATCCAGAACGCCTTTTCTCTCGTCTACGGTCTGAAACTGCCGTCGGAAATCTACGCCGCCTACGCGTTCGCAACGAAGCTTAAGGATGCCGAGCGTCCTCTCCCCAAAGTTCACCTAATCGTCAAGAACCGGCTGACGCAGTATATGGGTGCCGCTTCGGCCTATGCTGCTGTATTGCATGCGATCGAGGGCGACGTGGGCAAACTCTTGAAGTCGAACCCCGAGATTTTCGACTTTAAAAAGCTGGAAGCCGGATTCATCGAGATTCGAGACTTCCAGACAACCGGTGTGGTGGCCTTTGCAAAGGGCCTTCCGTTCTCAAAGCTTCCCGCCGGCAAGCAAACCATCAACGGCCATCGTGTGCAAGTGAAGGATGACTACCTCTTGAACGCAAAGACGGCGATGGACAACCTAGTCGCGAAGCTGTAGTCGTGGCTTCCTTGCCGTAGAGCGAACATAGCAACCCAAAGGTGATCCGATGGCCGAGGCATTTCACTACCCGCCAGAGCTGTTTGAACTACTTGTTGAGACGATCGCCCGTCTCAGCCGAGCTAAGAAGGGCGTCGTGCTATTCCTGCGCGGCGCTGGCGTTGCCGACGAAGATCTCGCCGAGGTGGAGCGTACCGTAGCGACGAACCCGGACTCCATCAAAAAATTTGAGATCGTTCGCATGGTGTTAGCGCCGGTGTAAAAGCGCCGTTAAACGACGGCACAAGGTTGAGCGAAACAGTCAACGACAAAGGGGCCACG
>NZ_LOWC01000102.1:0-1177 GCF_001522845.1 Burkholderia sp. BDU5
ACCTGCAATCGGTCCACAACCTGACGGTCAACGCCGGCAACATCGTCAACACGGGCGCGATGACGGCCGGCAGCCTGCTCAGTACGCATTCGGGCGACCTGACGAACACTGGCGCGATGGTTGGCGGCAGCGTCGCCATCCAGGCGAGCGGCACGGTGTCGAACCTCGGCCCTGTCGCGCTGATCGGCGCATCGGACACGTCGGGCCTGCTCGAAATTCTCGCGCACGACATCGAGAACCGCGACGACACGACGCTGGGCGATTCGATGCCGACCGCGACGATCTTCGGGCTCGGCAAAGTGGCTTTGGCGGGTGGCAAGGATGCGAACGGCAACTATACGAACGCGGCGTTGATCAACAATTCGTCGGCGGCGATCCAATCGGGCGGTTCGATGGAACTGCATGCCGACAAGGTCACGAACACGCGACGCGTGATGCAGACCTCGGGCTATACGGACCAGGTCGACCCGGCCCTGCTGCAACAGCTCGGCATCAGCATGTCCGGGTGCGCCGCTTACTACATCGCGGCCTGTAGCGGTCAGGACGTGCACTGGATCAATCTGTTCCATGATCCGAATTTCCCTGATTACGATCCCGCGCCCATCATCGCCGCGCTCAAATTGCAGCCGGGCGGGGTCTTCACGGTACCGCCGAACGGCGGGCAGTGGAACAGCGGTTATCAGTACACGACCTACGAGGGCAAAGCGGTTGCCAACACGGTGACGAAGCTGAGCCCGGGCGCGCAGATCGCATCGGGCGGCGACCTGGACGCGTCGACGGTCAAGACGTTCCAGAACTACTGGAGCAGCGTGACGGCGGTCGGCAACATCAAGCAGCCCGTGAGTCTCGATATGGACGGCTGGGGCGCGACGGGCCAGCAAGCGCCGGGCGTGACGGTCACGTATTCCGGCTACTACCACTACAACAACTACGACAACTCGGAACACAACTGGACCTTGCCGTTCGGCGACAAGCCATTCGTCGGCGGGCCGGGCGGCTATACGCAAGCCGCGCCGGCCGATGTGAAGCAGTACAGCCTGCCTGACTACCGCTCGACCTGGGGCGCGAACGGCGCGATCTCGGGCAACGGCGTGAGCGTGAACAACACGGCGGCCAACGCGATCATCCCGTCGCTCGGCTTGCTGCCAGGGCAAGCGGTGCCGGGGCTGACGATCGG
>NZ_LOWC01000103.1:0-28675 GCF_001522845.1 Burkholderia sp. BDU5
GCGTGGCCCCTTTGTCGTTGACTGTTTCGCTCAACCTTGTGCCGTCGTTTAACGGCGCTTTTACACCGGCGCTAACAGCTGGAACTCATTGGCGCGAGCAAGTCGTTCGGGGCCGTGCGCGCGCTGATCGACGGCAATCTGGACACCCCCAGCACAGATCCCGGCGTGCACGATTCGCGCACCGGGGCTCGTGCTTGGGGTATTCGTACTTTTCGCGCAATTTCTGGCGGCTTGGTCGGAAAAATCCCAGCCGATCAGGGCATTCCTCTGCTTTCGTGTATACGTAAAAAGCGTGGATGTCGGAGGAACGCAGTGGGAAGGGGAAACAAAAAACCCCGTAAGACGTTGACCTTACGGGGTTTCTCGGATTGCTATGGTTCTTGCTGGAAGAACCGTTGGTGCCCAAGAGAGGACTCGAACCTCCACGGAGTTACCCGCTAGTACCTGAAACTAGTGCGTCTACCAATTCCGCCACCTGGGCAGGTGCGTGTGCTGCAAAGACCGCCATTATAGACGGCCGATCGCGTCTGTCAATACTTTTTCATCGTCCGCGCGGGCCGCGGCGAGCGCGGCGCAACACGCGGCGCGCGGTCCGTTTGCCGCAGCGGCGGGTGTTAGAATGGGGCGGCATGAGCGGCGCGCCCGTTCGGCTCCGCTTGCCGCGGTCGCGCAAGCCAAACGCAACGAGAAAAATCATCGACAAGCCCTTGAGCAAGTATCCGTATCCCATTCCGAGCCGCGAAGAGATTCTCGGCGTGCTGCGCACGAGCGACGCGCCGCTTGCGGCGAACGACATCGCCGAAGCGCTGTCGATCAAGCGTCAGGAGCGCGAAGGATTTTTTCGGCGCGTCGCCGCGATGGAGCGCGACGGCCAGATCCGGCTCGACAAGCGCGGCCATTATCAGCTGACGCATCCGTCCAACTTCGTCGCGGGCCGCGTGCAGGGCCATCGCGACGGCTACGGCTTCGTGATCCGCGACGACGGCCAGGACGACCTGTTCCTGCCGAACGCCGAGATGCAGAAGGTGATGCACAACGACCGCGTGCTCGCGCGGATCGTCGGCTACGACCGGCGCGGCCGGCCGGAAGGGCATGTCGTCGAGGTGACCGAGCGCGCGAACAAGCGCGTGATCGGGCGTCTCCTCAACGAGAACGGCGCGCTCATCGTCGCGCCCGAGGACAAGCGGATCGGCCACGACATCCTCGTCGCGCAGAACGCGAAGAAGGCGAAGGTCGGGCAGGTCGTCGTCGTTGAGCTCACCGATTTTCCTAGCCGTCATTCGCAGCCGCTCGGCCGCGTCGTCGAGGTGCTCGGCGACATCGACGATCCCGGCATGGAGATCGAGATCGCGGTGCGCAAGTACGGCGTGCCGCACGAGTTCGGCACGGACGCGCTCGGCGAGGCCGCGGCGCTGCCGGACAAGGTGCGGCCCGTGGATCTGCGCTATCGCGTCGATCTGCGCGACGTGCCGCTCGTCACGATCGACGGCGAGGACGCGCGCGACTTCGACGACGCCGTATATTGCGAGCCGATCCCGGTCGGCCGCGGCGAGGGCTTTCGCCTCATCGTCGCGATCGCGGACGTGTCGCACTACGTGCAGCCGGGCAGCCCCCTCGATGCCGACGCGGTCGAGCGCAGCACGTCCGTCTACTTCCCGCGCCGCGTGATTCCGATGCTGCCCGAGAAGCTGTCGAACGGGCTCTGCTCGCTGAATCCGCAGGTCGACCGCTGCGTGCTCGCGTGCGACATCGTCATCACCGCGCGCGGCGACATCAAGGCGTATCAGTTCTATCCGGCCGTGATCCACTCGGCCGCGCGCCTCACGTATACCGAAGTGGCCGCAGTGCTCGCGAACACGAAGGGGCCGGAGGCCGCGCGCCGCGCCGAGCTGATGCCGCACCTGCAGAATCTGTACGGCGTTTACAAGGCGCTCTTCGTCGCGCGGCAAAAACGCGGCGCGATCGATTTCGACACGACCGAAACGTACATCGTCTGCAACGCGCAGGGCAAGATCGAGCAGATCCTGCCGCGCCAGCGCAACGACGCGCATCGTCTGATCGAGGAATGCATGCTCGCCGCGAACGTCTGCGCGGCGGATTTCCTCAAGCGCAACAAGCACCCGGGTCTCTACCGCGTGCACGCGGGGCCGACGCAGGAAAAGCTCGAGAACCTGCGCGCGTTCCTGCGCGACATGGGGCTCACGCTGGGCGGCGGCGACACGCCGCACGCGAGCGACTACGCGGCGCTGATGGCGCACATCCGCGACCGGCCCGACGCGCAGATGCTGCAGCCGATGCTGCTGCGCTCGATGCAGCAGGCGGTCTACAGCCCGGACAACATCGGCCACTTCGGTCTCGCGTACGATGCGTACGCGCACTTCACGAGCCCGATCCGCCGCTATCCCGACCTGCTCACGCACCGCGCGATCTACGCGATCCTGTCCGGCAAGAAGTACACGCCGAAGTCGCCGGAAGGCATCGAGCTGAACACCGCGCTGTCGCCGCGCGCCCGCGCGATGCAGCGCGAGGACGACGAAGTGCGCGGCCGCACGCGTTCGAACACGGCGATCTGGGAAGAGCTGGGGCTCCACTGCTCGGCGAACGAGCGGCGCGCAGACGAGGCGTCGCGCGACGTCGAAGCGTGGCTCAAGTGCTATTTCATGCGCGACAAGCTCGGCGAGGAGTATGGCGGGATGGTGAACGGCGTGACGTCGTTCGGCATCTTCGTGCAACTCGACGCACTCTTCATCGAGGGCCTCGTGCACGTGACGGAGCTGGGCGCCGACTACTTCCAGTACGACGAAGTCAAGAACGAGTTGCGCGGCGAGCGCACGGGCATCCGATATCGGCTGTCCGATCGCGTGCGCGTGCAGGTGAGCCGCGTGGACCTCGACGCGCGCAAGATCGATTTCCGGCTCGTGCGCGAGGCGCCCGTCAAGGCGCCGCGTCCGGCGGCGTCGGCGGCCGCGGTGGAGCCGGGCGGTCCGCGCGTACGCTCGCTGCCGCCCGCTGATGCGCCGGCGCGCCGCAAGAAGACCGTGAGCGCGCCGAGCGCAGCGGTGAAGGAAGCGCGCGCGGCGCGCAAGAAGGGCGCCGCGTCGAAGCCGGCCGCGAAAAAGGCGCGTTCGCGCAAGAAGTACTGATCGAGCGCGTCGCCGTCGAGCGGCGACGCCGATTGACCGGGACGCCGCGCACCCGGACGGGCGCGCGGCGCTTCCATTTTCAATGCGGCCGAGCGATGCGCGGCCGCGCGTTTTGATCGAAGGTTGTTCCAGCCATGTCACGTCTGAAGGTTCTCTACGGTTTTCATGCAGTGACCGCACGCATGCGGCACGATGCGTCGACGGTCGCGGAGGTGTTCTATGATCAGACGCGCCGCGACCGCCGGATGCAGGATTTCCTGCATGCCGCGAAAGAGGCGGGCGTGCGTCTCATCGCCGCCGACGAGACGCGGCTCTGGGGGCTCGCGCATACCGAGCGTCACCAGGGCGTCGTCGCGCGCGTCGAGGATCTGCCGCTTGCGCAGAACCTTGCCGAGCTGCTGGACGGTATCGCCGGGCCGGCGCTGCTGCTCGTGCTCGATGGCGTGACCGATCCGCACAATCTGGGCGCATGCCTGCGCGTCGCCGACGCGGCGGGCGCGCACGCGATCGTCGCGCCGCGCGACCGTGCGGCCGGGCTCAACGCCACCGCCGCAAAGGTCGCGAGCGGCGCGGCCGATACGGTGCCGTACATCACGGTGACGAATCTCGCGCGGGCGCTGCGCGAGCTGAAGGACGCGGGCGTATGGGTGATCGGCACGTCGGACGATGCGACGGCGAGCCTCTACGACACGAAGCTCGACGGTCCGGTTGCGCTCGTGATGGGCGCGGAAGGCGAGGGAATGCGGCGCTTGACGCGCGACACGTGCGACGAAGTGATGTTCATTCCGATGGCGGGGAGCGTCGAGAGCCTGAACGTGTCGGTCGCGAGCGGCGTGTGCCTGTACGAGGCGGTCCGGCAGCGGGGCGCGAAGCAGTAAGTGCGCCGCGTGCGCGTTTGCCGCCGGGTTCGAGCGGCGGGCGAGCGCAGCTTCGTCCACGATGCTCGATGGCGCGCGGGCGGCGGCTTGTGTCGCGGATGCGCTCGCATGCGTCGCAGCCGAGGGGAATCGAAGCGAATCGAATCGCGACGCGGTGGTTTTCATCGGCAAGAGGCGCCAATGCGCCTCTTTCTGGATTGCGACACGTGGCGGCCGCTCGGCCACATCGTTTGCCGTTTTCGCAAAACAGACACAAAACGCGCAAGAATGCGATCGACTAAGCGTCTAGAATGGGGCGCTCATGTCGGGGCAGTCTCGTCCCGGCGACCGCAGATTTACCGAGCGCCGTCATCATGAAATTCCCTTTCCGTTACGCGTTTCTCGCGAGCCTCAGCCTGCTCGCCGCCTGTACGACACCCACGCTCGTCAATCACGGCGACTATTATGCCGACACGAGCCACCCCGCGCGCAGCGTCGATTCGCGCATCCGTTTCCTCGTCATGCATTACACCGAGATCGGCGAGGCGCAATCGCTGCGCGTGCTGACGCAGGAAAACGTCAGCGCCCATTACGTCGTGCCCGATCAGCCGAGCCTCGAGCGAGGCGTTCCCGTCGTCTATCAGCTCGTCCCGGAAAGCGAGCGCGCGTGGCACGCGGGCGTGAGCTCGTGGCAGGGCACGACCGAATTGAACGGCGTGTCGATCGGCATCGAGAACGTGAATCGCGGCCCGATCGATACGCCGCAGGGCCGCATGTGGGCGCCGTATCCGCCCGCGCAGGTCGACGCGATCGTTCGGCTTGCGAAGGACATTGTCGCCCGCTACCAGATTCCGCCGACGCGCGTCGTCGGTCACAGCGACATCGCGCCGCAGCGCAAGACCGATCCCGGCCCGCTGTTCCCGTGGCGCGCGCTCGCGAAGGCGGGCGTCGGCGCGTGGCCCGACGACGCGACGGTGGCCGCGCGTCTCGCGGGGAGGCCGCCGAAGTCGCTCGTCGACGTGTGCGAACTGCAACTCAAGCTCGCGCGCTACGGCTACGACGTCGCGACGGACGGCGTGCTCGACGATCGCACACGGCGCGTGATCGCCGCGTTCCAGATGCATTTCCGGCCGACCGATTACGCCGGCAATCCGGATGCGGAAACCGACGCGATCGCGCAAGCGCTGCTCGATAAGTACATGCCCTCGCAGCCGGCGCCCGAGCGCGACGCGGCGGCGGCCGACGTGGCAAGCGCGGTTGCGGCGCCGTGAACGTGTTTGGCGCTCGGGCGACGATGCGGCCGAGTCGCTAAGCGATTAATCGACTATGCGGCTAATCGACTGCGGGACTGAACGGCGAAGCGACTGAACGGCTGAGCGACCGAGCCGCCAAGCGGCGAGCGGCGAGCGGCGAGCGGCCGGAAGACCAAGCGATCAAGCGACGAAGCGATTACTGATCCAAACGGCCAAGCGTCGCCGCCGCGACACGTGGCCTCGCTGTCGCCGTCGGATCGAAAAAAAACGTCGAGCGGAGCGTCTCCGGTAAACTTGCGTTTTTCGCACTTCGATTGCTCGACGCTTCTCATGACACAAGACGAACTCAAACGCCTCGTCGGCGAGGCCGCTGCCCAATACGTGATCGACAACGTGCCGGAAGGCGCGGTGATCGGCGTCGGCACGGGCTCGACCGCCAACTGCTTCATCGACGCGCTCGCGGCCGTCAAGGACCGCTATCGCGGCGCGGTGTCGAGCTCGATGGCGACGACCGAGCGGCTGAAGTCGCATGGCATCAAGGTCTTCGACCTGAATGAGATCGAGTCGCTCCAGGTGTATGTCGACGGCGCCGACGAGATCGACGGCGGCGGCGCGATGGTCAAGGGCGGCGGCGGCGCGCTGACGCGCGAGAAGATCGTCGCTTCGGTCGCCGAAACGTTTGTCTGCATCGCCGACGCGAGCAAGCGCGTCGCGGTGCTCGGCCAGTTCCCGCTGCCTGTCGAGGTCGTGCCGATGGCGCGCACCGCGATCGGCCGCCGGCTCGCCGTGCTCGGCGGCGTGCCCGTGCTGCGCGTGAAGCAGGACGGCGCGCCGTACGTCACGGACAACGGCAACGAGATCCTCGACGTGAAGGGCCTGCGCATCGAAGACCCGCGCGCGCTCGAAGCGACGATCAACGGCTGGCCCGGCGTCGTGACGGTCGGTCTGTTCGCCGAGCGCGGCGCGGATCTGTGCCTGCTCGGCACCGAACACGGCGTCGAGACGCTGCGCTACGTCAAGCGTTAATCAATCATTCAAGAATGAATTCGATGCGCGAAAGCAATTAAGTCGGTTAAATCCAATCATAAGAATTTTGATTGCCGACGCTTTCGGCACCCCTTCAATCCGAGGTCCAGCGAGCTTGCAACAAGCTTGCTGGACCTATTTTTTTGGGGTCGTTTTTTTCTGGATATAGTAAGAGGGATTACCCTGTCAGGTGTTTTCCAGATAGCGGAATTGCGACGAACTCAGCAACGTATCGTTCATAAGAACAAAGCTGAAAGTCACGTCATTTCGATACAGAGGGCCGGCGAGACTGCGAGGGCATTGTGCCAACACAGGTGATGTTCGGGGAGAGGTCTCATGGAGCAAGGAAAGGACCGGTCACTGGTCAGTAAAGTGATGGATGGGCTTGTCACGGGAATCGTCGAGGACAAGTATGGCGGCATCTTGCCGCCGCAGGATGTGCTGTCGAAAGAGTTCGACGTCAGCCGCACCGTGATGCGTGAAGCGCTCTCGATGTTGCTGGCGCGCGACATGCTGGACGTGCGTCCGAAGGTCGGCACGCGCGTGCGGCCGATGAACCACTGGAGAATGATCGACGAAGACGTCGTGAACTGGCGTTTCCGGGCCAAACCGGATCGGCAGTTCATGCGCGACGTGATCGAGTTTCGGACACTGATCGAGCCGCGCGCGACCGCGCAGGCGGCAAGCCGCGCGACCGCGGCCGAGATCGCGGGCATACGGGAGGCATTCGAGCTGTTCAAATTGGCCGAGCCGGGGACACCGGCATATGACGAGGCGGATGAGCTGCTGCATACGCGGATCGTGCATGCGAGCGGCAATCAGTTCTTCCAACAAATGGCGGCGATCATTCGCGGCGCGCTGCGCGTCGTGAATCCACGGATGAGCAGGCGCGACGACATCCGCGCGCTCGCGCTCAAGTCGCACGGGCGGGTGGTCGAGGCGATCGAACGGCGCGATGCGCGCGAGGCGGAAGCGGCCGCGCTCGAGCTGATCGACTACACGGCAGAGGAGATGCGCGACTTCGCAGTCGAGGTGCCCGAGCGCAATTGAACGCCGTGCCGTGTCGCATGCCGGCCGTTTATCATGACGGCCGGCGGGGCTGCGGGCCCGACGCCGGACTTTCTCAGCGACACGGAATTGACTCGATGACCGAATATCAACCGACGCCGATTCGCTTCGGCATCGTCGGCGCGGGCAGCATCGCACGCCGGTTCGCACAGAGCGTCGCGCACGTGCGCGACGCCGCGCTCGCGCACGTGTGGGCGCGCCGCGCCGATGCGGCGGCCGCGTTTTGCGGCGCGCATGGCGGCGTGCCGTGCGCAAGCTTCGACGCGTTGCTCGCATCCGACATCGATGCGGTCTACATCGCGACGCTGAACGACAGCCACGCGTGCTATGCAAGCGCGGCGCTTGCGGCCGGCAAGGCGGTGCTCTGCGAAAAGCCCGCGACCGTCAACACGCGCGAGTTCGATGAGGTGCTGGCCGTCGCGCGCGCGAAGAAGCGCCTGTTCATGGAGGCGATGAAGCCGCCGTTCTATCCGCTGTACCGGAAGCTGCGCACGCATCTCGAGCGCGATCCGATCGGCGACGTCGCGCTCGTGCGCGCGGGCTGCGCATCGTCGACGGTGCCGGCCGAGCATCCCGTCTACCGCTTCGAGCGGGCGGGCGGCGCGCTGCTCGACATCGGCATCTACGAGATGTTTCTTGCGGTCGACTGGCTTGGCGCGCCGCTCGACGTGCAGACGCTCGGCCGCGTCGGCGCGACAGGCGTCGATGTGTTCGCGAGCGTCAACGCGCGGCACGAGCGCGGCGTGTCGCAGCTATTCTGCGGGCTCGACGTGATGGGACGCGGCGACGCGCTCCTCGCGGCGGCGGGCGGCTACGTGACGATTCACGAGAACTGGTGGAATCCGGCGCGCGCGACGATCCGCTACGCGGACGGCCGTGTCGTCGAGCTCGACGAGCCGTTCGAGGGCGGCGGCCTCAACTACGAGACCGCGCACTTCTGCGAGCTGCTGCGCGCGGGAGCGCTCGAGAGCCCGGTGATGACGCACGATCATTCGCGGCGGATGATCGCGATGACCGACGCGGCGCGCGCGGCGCTCGGCGTACGCTATCCGATGGATTGATTGATGACGCGGGCGCGTTGGCTCGCGCGACGCGCGCGTCGGCGCAACAATTCCGATCAATGTCGGCTCGGCAACGCGAGCCGCCGCTCATACCAGCGCTGCACCCATTCGAGGATCTGGCACAGCACCCAGTAGACGGCCGCCGCGGCGAGATAGAGCGGCAGCGGCTGATAGGTCGACGCGATGATTTCCTGCGCGCTGCGCAGCAGCTCGGTGACGGTGATCACCGACACGAGCGACGTGTCCTTGATCAGGCTGATGAGACTGTTCGACAGGCTCGGCACCGCGATCCGCAGCGCCTGCGGGCCGATCACGTAGCGCAGCGTCTGCCGCCACGACAGCCCGAGGCTGTACGCCGCGAGCCATTGTCCCTTGTCGATCCCGTTGATCGCGCCGCGCATGCTTTCGGACATGTAAGCGGCGACGTTCGCGGACAGCGCGATCACGCCGGCGGGCGTCGGTTCGAGCGAGATGCCGAGGCTCGGCAGTCCGTAATAGATGACGAAGATCTGAACGAGGAGCGGTGTGCCGCGCATCACGCTCACGTAAGCGCGCGCGAGGCCGGCAAGGACCGCGCTGCGGCCGATGCCCATCAGCGCGAGCACGACGGCGCCGACGAGGCCGAGCACCATCGACAGCACGGCGAACTTGACGGTCAGGAGCGCGCCCTGGAGCAGGACCGGGAGCGACTGGACGAGGAGAGAAGTGATCGACATGTGAAGCGAGGACGAAGCTTGCGCGAAAGCGCAATCATAAACCGGGCGCGCAATGCAAAGGGCGGCACCGTTGCGGATGCCGCCCTCGTTCGCCGCCGGATGGGCGCGGCAAGACTACGCGACTACGCGCTCACTTGACGGGCTTCGTCACGTCGATGCCGAACCACTTGTCCGAGATCTTCTTGAACGTGCCGTCGGCTTCGAGCTGCGTTATCGCGTCGGCGATCGCTTTCGCGAACTTCGGATTGCCCTTCTTGAACGGGATGCCCGACGGGTTCGCCGAACCGACGTTCGCGCCCGGGCGCAGCGGAAGCTGCGAGGTCTTCGTCAGATACGCGAGCATCAGACGGTCGTTGAGCGCCGCATCCAGCCGGCCGGCCGCGAGGTCGCGCAGGTATTCGGGCGCGCCCGGATACGTCTTCACGTCGATGCCCGGCACCGACTTCGCCATGTCCATGTAGTTCGTGCCGAGCGCGACGCCGAGCTTCTTGCCCTTCAGGTCCTCGAGCGACTTGAACTGGCGCGCGTCGTCCTTGCGCTGGATCAGTTGCGCGGACGAGAACGTGTACGCCGGCGAGAAGTCGAGCGTTTCGCGGCGCTTGTCGGTGATGCCGACCTGGTTGACGATCACGTCGAACTTGCCTGCCTGCAGGCCGGCGATGATGCCGCTCCATTCAGTCGTGACGAATTCGGGCTTCACGCCGAGCTTCGCCGCGATCGCTTTCGCGATGTCGACGTCGAAGCCGACGAGCTCGCCTTGCGGGTTCTTCGAGTTGAACGGCGGGAACGTGCCTTCGAGGCCGATCCGCAGCGTGCCGCGTTGCTTGACTTCGTCGAGCAGGTCCGCGGCGTGCGCGGTGGCGGCGACGAACGACGCGCCGATCAGGCCGGCGACCAGAAGCTTCTTCAGCGACGCAATTTTCATCGTGTTGTTTCCTTGCCTGGGATGAGACCTTGATATCGATCGCGCAATGATAGCGATATAACAATCGATATCTAAATATCCTTTGTTTATTTCTATATCACTGCGCGCGCCCGCGAGCGACCGCCTTCACGCACTCGGCGACGAGCGCCGGGCCGCGATAGATGAAGCCCGTGTACACCTGCACGAGCGACGCGCCCGCCGCGAGTTTCGCACGGGCGTCCTCGCCGGAGAAGATTCCGCCCACGCCGATGATGGGTACGGCGTCGCCGAGCTCCGCATGCAGCTTGCGGATCACCGCGTTCGACGCGTCGAACACCGGCCGCCCGGACAGCCCGCCCGCTTCGTCGGCGTGCGGCAGGCCCTTCACCGCTTCGCGCGACAGCGTCGTGTTGGTCGCGATCACGCCTTCGATCTTGTGGCGCAAGAGCGTCGCGGCGATTTCCTTGATCTGCTCGTCGTCGAGATCGGGTGCGATCTTCAGCGCGAGCGGCACGAGCTTGCCGTGCAGGTCGGCGAGGCGCTGCTGCTTGTCCTTCAGCGCGGCGAGGAGGGCGTCGAGCTCGCCCGCGCCCTGCAACTGGCGCAGGTTCTTCGTGTTCGGCGACGAGATGTTGATCGTCACGTAGCTCGCGAACGGGTAGACGCGCTCGAGGCAGTACAGGTAGTCGTCGGCCGCGCGCTCGATCGGCGTGTCGGCGTTCTTGCCGATGTTCAGGCCGAGCACGTCGCGGTAGCGCGCCGCCTGGACGTTCTTCACGAACTGGTCGACGCCGCTGTTGTTGAAGCCCATCCGGTTGATGAGCGCCTCCGCCTCGGGCAGCCGGAACATCCGCGGGCGCGGGTTGCCGGGTTGCGCCCGCGGCGTGACCGTGCCGACCTCGATGAAGCCGAAGCCGAGCGCGGCGAGGCCGTCGATCGCCGCGCCGTCCTTGTCGAGACCGGCCGCGAGCCCGACCGGGTTGCGGAACGTGAGCCCCATCACGGTGCGCGGCGCATCGGGCACGCGCGCGGCGAGCGCGCACGCGAGGCCGGTGCGGCCCGCGGCGCCGAGCATGCGCAGGGTCAGATGGTGGGCGTCTTCCGCATCCATCTTGAAGAGGGATGCGCGGGCAAGCGGATAGAGGGAGCTAAACACGGAAGAGGCGGCGGCGGCCGGAAAATTGACAACCCGTTATTTTAGCCGAGAAGCGCCGCCGCGCCTTCCGCGGGCGGCGCGGCGTGGGCGCCGCTCAAGCCGTCAGCGCGTGCCCGAATGGCCGCCCGGCAGCGGCGCGCGTCCGAGCGCGGCATCGACGGGCGGCAGGTCCACGAGCGTCGGGTCGAGCACTTTCCAGCGGCCGTCGACGAGCCCTTCGAGCGGATGGAAGTTCGCCTTGTAGGCCATCTTCGGGCTCTCGCGAATCCAGTAGCCGAGGTAGACGTACGGCAGGCGCAGGCTCTTCGCCTGTTCGATCTGCCAGAGGATGTTGTAGGTGCCATAGCTCGCGTGCGGCTCGTCCGGATCGAAGAACGTGTAGACGGACGACAGGCCGTCGCCGAGGATGTCGATCATGCTGACCATCCGCAGCGCGCTCGCCCCGTTCTCGGGCGGATCGAGATCGCGAAACTCGACGAGCCGCGAGTTGATCCGGCTC
Organism: Burkholderia sp. BDU5; assembly: GCF_001522845.1. Lineage (NCBI taxonomy): Bacteria > Pseudomonadati > Pseudomonadota > Betaproteobacteria > Burkholderiales > Burkholderiaceae > Burkholderia > Burkholderia sp. BDU5. The sequence continues at coordinate 11,684 of NZ_LOWC01000103.1, forward strand.
TGCAGCAGGAATTGCTCATATTGATCGCGGCTGTCGCGGTCCATGCCGCCGCCTGCGTGGCGCGCCGACTGGTAGCGCATGTAGAGCGCGTAGTGCTCTTCGTCGTAGTGGAGCGGCGAGACGGTCGCGACGAGCGCGCGATGGCGTTTCCACATGCGCCGCTGCGTGCGGTTCGGCGTGAACGCGTCGACCGGCACGCGCACCGGCACGCACGCGCGGCAGCCGTCGCAGTAAGGGCGGTACGTGAACACGCCGGAGCGACGGAAGCCCGCCTTCACGAGTTCGGTGTAGATGTCGGAATTGATCAGATGACTCGGCGTCGCGACTTGCGAGCGCGCGATGCGCCCGTCCAGATAACTGCACGGGTAGGGGGCCGTCGCATAGAATTGCAACGCCGAAAGCGGTGAAAGCGGCAGCTCAGTGGGATGAGTCATGGGCAGCTCTCGATGTATTGATGTTTTGCCGCGCTAACGATCCAATGCATCCGTTGCCGTCGCCGAAGCGGCATGGCCCAGCAGCCCGGCGACGACGGTCTTGTCGAACCGCCACGGTATCGCCGGCTCGCCGACGGCGCGGCGCACGTGCGCGACGAACGCCTTGCGCGCGATCTCGCGGCCGCCGAGCGACGCCAGATGCGACGTATTCTGCTGGCAGTCTATCATTTCCACCCTGTGCTCGCGCAGGTGCGCGACGAGCGCCGCGAACGCGATTTTCGACGCATCGCTCACGTCCGCGTACATCGATTCGCCGAAGAACATCCGGCCGAACGACACGCCGTAGAGGCCGCCCACGCGCTGGCCGTCGAGCCAGGTTTCGATGCTGTGCGCGTCGCCCGCACGGTGCAGCGACGAATACGCGTCGATGATCTCCGCGGTGATCCACGTGCCGCGTTGCCCGCGTCGCGGCGCCTGCGCACACGCGCGCATCACGCCGGCGAAGTCGCAGTCGACGCGGATCTCCCAGCGCGGCTCGCGCAGCACGCGCTTGAGCGTCTTCCGGAAGGTCGCCGAGATCTTGAATTCGGCCGGCGCGAGGATCATCCGCGGATCGGGGCTCCACCACAGCACCGGTTGGCCGTCCGAATACCACGGGAAGATGCCGCGCCGGTACGCGTCGATCAGGCGCGACGGCAGGAGATCCGCGCTCGCGGCGAGGAGGCCGGGCGCGCCGCTCGCCGCGCCGAGCGCGCGCTCGACGCTCGGAAACGGATCGTCGGGGCCGAGCCAGGGGACCATGCGCGCGCCTAGCCGTTACGCAGCGAGCGGAAGATGTCGCCCGTATGGACGCCGTAGTCGCCCGCCTCGCGGTCGGCGAAGAAGAACCGCAGCGTCTGGCTGACGGTCGGGAACGCGATCTCGTCCCACGGGATGTCGGGCTCGTCGAAGAGCCGCACCTCGAGACTTTCCTCGCCCGCCTCGAACGACGGATCGACGAGGCGCGCGAGATAGAACAGATGCACTTGATGAACGTGCGGCACGTTCAGCAGCGTGAAGAGATTCTGCACCTCGACGCGTGCGCCCGCTTCCTCGAGCGTCTCTCGCGCGGCGGCTTCGGCCGTCGTCTCTCCCATCTCCATGAAGCCCGCGGGCAGCGTCCAGTAGCCGTAGCGCGGCTCGATCGCGCGCCGGCACAGCAGCACCTGATCGCCCCAGACGGGGATCGTGCCCACGACGTTGCGCGGGTTCTGATAGTGGATCGTGCCGCAATGGTCGCAGACGAAGCGCTCGCGATTGTCTCCCGGCGGGATGCGCGCAATGACTTCGTGACCGCAAACGGAACAGAATTTCATAGGAAGGGGATGGGAAATGGTGATGCGAGTGTATCACCGGGCGACGGCATTCTCGAACGCCCGCTGTCGAGCGCGACGCCGAACGGGCGGGCGCGGCGGCGCGGTACGTCGCCTGCGTTCCGCGCCGCCGCGATTTCCCGATTTCCGCTTGCGCATTTCCGGTTGCACGCTTCGCGCCGGCGATGTGCGATGGCGCCCGAATGCAGATCGGCGACGCAATTGCGCAGGCGCCGAAAAAGCAAAAAGCCCACCGTGGAGGGCGGGCTTTCTGATCGATTTCGACGTGGATTCATCCGTTTTCGCATGCTCGTGCGCGTTGAGCGCTGCTTGCGAAATCTGGCTTGGTTGCGGGGGTAGGATTTGAACCTACGACCTTCGGGTTATGAGCCCGACGAGCTGCCAGACTGCTCCACCCCGCGTCCGTCGAAAACGAAATTATAAGGAGTTACCCGAAGAATTGCAACACCTTGCCGACGATTTCTATTCGCCGCCGTGCTCGAACGGTTCGAAGGCGGTGCTGCGCTAGAATCGGGCGATCTCGTCGGCCGCGTCGCACGGGCCGCGCAATGCGCCTGCCGTCCGATGCGAGCGGCCATTCCCTTTCCGTATTTTCGCCATCGTTCGCACACACGCTTCATGGACATTGCTCTCGATCTGCAGTCGATCGCCGTACAGGAAAAGACCCTCGTGTTCCCGCAGTTCGACGCCGCACGCGCGTGGGCGCTCGGCTCGCAGCTGCGCGAACTCGCACTCGCGCGCGGCCACGCGGTCGCGATCGACGTGCGCACGTTCGGCCAGCCGCTCTTCTTCGCGCTGCTCGACGGCGCGTCGCCCGACAACGTCGACTGGGCGCGCCGCAAAGGCAACGTCGTCGCGCATTTCCGGCGCAGTTCGTATGCGGTCGGCCTGCGGATGCAGCAGACGGGCGCGACGCTTGCTGACAAGCACGGGCTCCCCGTCGCCGAATACGCGTCGCATGGCGGCGCGTTTCCGCTGACGGTCGCGGGGGCGGGCGTGATCGGCTCGGTCACCGTGTCGGGGCTGCCGCAGCGCGGCGACCACGAACTCGTCGTCGAGGCGCTGTGCGCGCAACTCGGCCACGCGTACGACGCGCTTGCACTCGCTAGGAACTGACGCGATGCAACTACCAGGTTACGCATGGCTCGCGATCGCGATCGTCGCCGAGGTGATCGGCACGTCGGCGCTGCGCGCGGCCGAAGGCTTCACGCGGCTCTGGCCGACGGTCGTCGTCGCCGTCGGCTACGGCACCGCGTTCTATTGCCTGTCGCTGACGCTGAAGAGCATACCCGTCGGCATCGTGTACGCGATCTGGTCGGGCGCGGGCATCGTGCTCATCACGCTCGTCGCGGTCGTTCTCTATCGGCAGGTGCCGGACTGGCCCGCGGTCGTCGGGCTCGCGCTCATCGTATCGGGCGTCGCGGTGCTCAATCTCTTTTCGAAGATGCAGGCGCATTGACGGTCGCGCCCGCTCACTTCATTTTCCATTGCCATGAACGCTGCCCATAACGATTCTCCGCAGGCCGACGTCCGAGCACATGTCGCGAACCACATCGGCTTTCTCGAACTGAACCGTCCGCAGGCGCTCAACGCGCTGTCGACCGAGATGATCCGCGCACTGCACCGCGCGCTCGACGCGTGGCGTGACGATCCCGACGTGTTCGCGGTGGTGATCCACAGCCCGCATCCGCGTGCGTTCTGCGCGGGCGGTGACGTGCGCTTCTTCTACGATGCGCACCGGCGCGACGATCAAGCGTCGATCGACACGTTCTTCATCGAAGAGTATTCGCTGAATCACGCGATCTTCACGTATCCGAAGCCGTACATCGCGCTGATGCACGGCGTCGTGATGGGCGGCGGGATGGGCATCTCGCAGGCGGCGAAGCGCACGGGCGGGCTGCGCGTCGTGACCGATTCGACGAAGATGGCGATGCCGGAAACGCGCATCGGACTCTTTCCGGACGTCGGCATGAGCTGGTTCCTCGCGCGCACGCCGGGCGCGCTCGGCCGTTATCTCGCCGTCACGGGCGCGACGCTAGACGCGGCGGGCGCGCTGTACGCGGGGCTCGCCGACGCGTATCTGCCGGATGCGGCGCTGCCCGCGCTGCTCGACGCGTTGCGCGCCGAGCGCTTCGACGACGGCGCGGCGGTGACGGCGCGCGTCGCAGCCGAGGCCGCGCGGCACGCGGTGACGCCCGCGCCGGACGCGTCGGCGCTCGCGGCCGCGCGTGCGTCGATCGACAAGCATTTCGCGCGCGCCGACGTCGCCGCGATCGCCGCGTCGCTCGACACCGAGCGCGACGACGCCGTGCGCGCCGCGTGGGTTGATAAGGCGCGCGATGCGATGCGCGGCGGTTCGCTGTCGCCGCTGTCGATGGCGGTGTCGCTCGAAGTCGTCGAGCGCGCACGCGGCGCGACGATGGCCGATTGCCTGCGGCGCGACCTCGACTTGACGCGCTCGACGTTCGCGTGCGGCGACGTGATCGAGGGCGTGCGTGCGGTGATCGTCGACAAGGATCATGCGCCGAAGTGGCGTTATCCGACGATTCCGGACGTGACCGCGGATGCAGTCGCGAAGATGTTCGAGAGCCCGTGGCGCGCGGACGAGCATCCGCTCATGGGTTTGCGCGACCGATGACGTCACGGCGCGCGTAGGGGGGGCGTGAGCGTGGGCGGACGACGCGCCCGCCGTGCTCGTTCGTCGCCGGGAGGCGGGCTTCGCATCATATCAGCAGGCGGGGAGCGCGGCGTGTCGTACGACGTCGCGCGATCGACGGCCGGTGCCGGATCGGCTTGCGACCAGCGCTCGGACGATCGGTCCGGACAATAACCGAACGAAGACCGAACGAAGACCGAACGAAGACCGAACGATAGGGCGATAACCTGACGACGCGATGCCGGAACGTCGATTCGTCGGCGACTGCGCCGATCTGTGCCGACGACCGCACGATCATCCGATGAACGACGCTCGCGTCACGCCCCGGTGACGACGATGGAACGCCGAGCCCGACGGGCGACGCTCACGCGTCGCCGCCGCCGCCGTCGTCCGACATGAACGCGCGCATGAACACGAGCGCGCCCCAGCCCCAGATCGCGTTCGCGACGAAGCCGACGACGAGCGGCGGCAGCATGTTGCCGGCGGGCCAGATGCCGCGCAGCGGATCGATCGCGAACACGCGCGCGGCGGTGAGCACGATGCCGCCGAACACGAGCGACGGCACCCATGGCGCCGCGCGCTCGGGCGACACGCGCAGCAGCCACGCCATCAGGATCGCCCAGCACGCGCTCATGATCGCGTTCGCGACGAATTCAGGAATGCCGAGCGGTGCGAACGGTGCGGTCGAGAAGCCCGTCGCCTCGATGAGGCCCGCCGTATGCAAAAGCGCGAGCGTCGCCTCACGGAAGAAGAGAGCGGCGAGGAAACCGGACAGAAACGGCAGGATCACTTTCTGCATCGAGAGCGCCACGTGAGGGCGCGGCACCGTGCGGCGCGCGCCGGGTTGTCAGGGACTTGGTGCGACATTATAGGGGCCCGTGCGTTCATATTCGCTGCAGCAGCACGCAAAGCACGAAAGCGGAAAACTTAAGCTCAAAAAAATCGTTCCTATACGAAACCGCGCTCCCTAGACTGATTTCCCAGAGACGGCCAAGCCGCCCACCGCGCGAAAGCGCGCGCACGCCGCTCGATCCGCTGCGGCATGTGTTCCCCAACTCATCCGCGAGCGTCGCGCGTGCCGCGTCCGATCGCGCATCGTCGCGTCGCCGTCGCCCATTTTTTTGCACGATCAGTCAGGCAGGAGCATCGCATGAATGTGTTTTGGTTCATCCCCACGCACGGCGACAGCCGCTATCTCGGCACGTCCGAGGGCGCGCGCGCCGCGGACTACGACTACTTCCGGCAGGTCGCCGTCGCGGCCGACACGCTCGGCTACGACGGCGTGCTGCTGCCGACGGGCCGCTCGTGCGAGGATGCGTGGGTCGTCGCGTCGAGCCTCATTCCGGCGACGAAGCGGCTGAAGTTCCTCGTCGCGATCCGGCCGGGGCTGTCGTCGCCGGGGCTGTCCGCGCGGATGGCGTCGACGTTCGACCGGCTCTCCGGCGGGCGTCTCCTCATCAACGTCGTGACGGGCGGCGATTCGGCCGAGCTCGAGGGCGACGGCCTCTTCGCCGATCACGACACGCGCTACGCGATCACCGACGATTTCCTGCACATCTGGCGCAAGCTGCTCGCCGAATCACACGAGAACGGCAGCGTCGAATTCGACGGCGAGCATCTGCAGGCGAAGGGCGGCAAGCTGCTCTATCCGCCCGTCCAGCATCCGCATCCGCCGCTGTGGTTCGGCGGCTCGTCGCCCGCCGCGCATGCGATCGCGGCCGATCACATCGATACCTACCTGACCTGGGGCGAGCCGCCCGCGGCGGTCGAGAAAAAGATCGCCGACATCCGCGCGCGCGCGGCCGAACGCGGCCGCAAGATCAAGTTCGGGATCCGCCTGCACGTGATCGTGCGCGAGACCGAGGAAGAAGCGTGGCGCGATGCCGAACGCCTCATCAGCCGGCTCGACGACGACACGATCGCACGCGCGCAGCAGGCGTTCGCGAAGATGGATTCCGAAGGACAGCGCCGGATGGCCGCGCTGCACGGCGGCAAGCGCGGCTCGCGCCAGGAGCTCGAGATCTATCCGAACCTGTGGGCGGGCGTCGGCCTCGTGCGCGGCGGTGCGGGCACGGCACTCGTTGGGAATCCAGAACAAGTCGCCGCGCGGATGCGCGAATACGCAGCACTCGGCATCGAGACGTTCATCCTGTCCGGCTATCCGCACCTCGAAGAGTCGTACCGCTTCGCCGAGCTCGTGTTCCCGCTCGTCAAGGGCGGCGGCAACGCGCGCCGCGCGGGGCCGCTGTCGGGGCCGTTCGGCGAAGTCGTCGGCAATCAGTATCTGCCGAAGGCGAGCCAGAGCTGAGCATGGAGGACATCGACATGACAACGAAGCGCTCCAGCTTCGCGGTCCGCCGCGCCGGCCAGGCCGCGCGCGCGATCGCGCCGTGGCTCGTGCCGCTCGTGCTTGTGCTCGCGTGGGAACTCGGCGCGCGCTCGGGCGCGCTGTCGAACCGCGTGCTGCCCGAGCCGCTCGCCGTCGTGCGCGCCGCGTGGGCGCTCGTCGAATCGGGCGACATGTGGGCGAATGTGAAGGTCAGCACGTGGCGCGCGCTCGTCGGCTTTGTGATTGGCGGGGGCGTCGGGCTCGCGCTCGGCCTCGCGACGGGACTCTCGAAGACGGCCGAAGTCGCGCTCGATTCGACGATCCAGATGATCCGCAACATCCCGGCGCTCGCGATGATCCCGCTCGTGATCCTGTGGTTCGGCATCGACGAGAAGGCAAAGCTGTTCCTCGTCGCGCTCGGCGTGTTCTTTCCGATCTACATCAACACGTATCACGGGATCCGGTCGGTCGACGCGGGCCTCGTCGAGATGGCGAGGAGCTATGGCGTGAAGGGCTTCGCGCTCTATCGCGACGTGATCCTGCCGGGCGCGCTGCCGTCGATTCTCGTCGGCGTGCGGTTCGCGCTCGGGCTGATGTGGGTGATGCTGATCGTCGCCGAAACGATCTCCGCGCAATCGGGCATCGGCTACATGACGATGAACGCGCGCGAATTCTTGCAAACCGACGTGGTGGTGGTCGGCATCCTGCTGTACGCGGCACTCGGCAAGCTCGCCGACGTGCTCGCGAAGTGGCTCGAGCGTGCGACACTGCGCTGGCACCCCGCGTATCAACCGGGAGCCCAGGCATGACTGGAACCACGTTGGCCGCCACCTACGGCCCGATCGCGGGCGCGGATCTCGAAGCCGAGCTCGCGCAGCCGCGCACCACGGACGGCGACGCGCAGGACGCCGCAGTGCTCGAGCGCGATGGCGGCGCGCACGTGCTGCCGTTCGCGTCGGGCGGCGAACTGCGCCGCGCGCCGCGCGGCGACGACGCTCGCGACGCCGCCGAAGACGCTTCGGTGCGCCTGCGGCGCGTGAGCAAGCGCTACGGCGAGCGGACCGTGCTCGCCGACGTCGATCTGTCGATCGAGCGCGGCAGCTTCGTCGCGATCGTCGGCCGAAGCGGCTGCGGCAAGTCCACGCTGCTGCGGCTCGTCGCGGAGCTCGAGACGCCGAGCGCCGGCGCGCTCGTCAAGCGCGGCGACGGCGAAGGCGAAGGCGGCGGGGCGCTCGACACGCGGATCATGTATCAGGACGCGCGCCTGTTGCCGTGGAAGACCGTGCTGCAGAACGTGATGCTCGGTCTCGGACGGCGCGCGAAGGACGATGCGCGCGCGGTGCTCGACGAAGTCGGGCTGCTCGCGCGCGCGAACGACTGGCCCGCGCAGCTGTCCGGCGGCCAGCGGCAGCGCGTCGCGCTTGCGCGGGCGCTCGTTCACCGGCCGCAGCTACTGCTGCTCGATGAGCCGCTCGGCGCGCTCGATGCGCTCACGCGCATCGAGATGCATGCGCTGATCGAGCGCCTGTGGCGTGAGCACCGATTCACCGCGCTGCTCGTCACGCACGATGTGCAGGAAGCGGTCGCGCTTGCCGACCGGATCCTGCTCATCGAGGCGGGCAGGATCGCGTTCGATCAACCGGTGCCGCTCGACCGGCCGCGCGCGCGCGCGTCGGCGGCGTTCGCTGCGCTCGAGGATCGTGTGCTGCAACGCGTGCTGACGGGCGCGGATGCGGCGGGTGCGGCGCCGGCCGCGGCGAATCAGGGCGGCATGCGCGGTCGAGCGACGGCGGCGGGCGGGCTGCGCTGGGCGGTATGACGGGCGTGCGCCGAGGCGCGGCCCACGCGATCGGACCGATCGCATCGATCAATCAGACGAACCATTCGGAGCGAATACCCGATGAGCATCACGGCAATCAACGTACGCAATCAATTTCGAGGCAAGGTGAAAGAGATCATCCGCGGGCCCGTCGTGTCCGAGGTCGACGTCGACACGCCGTTCGGCATCGTCACGTCGGTCATCACGACGCGCTCGATCGACGAACTGGAGCTGAAGGTCGGCGCCGAGGTGGTGGCGCTCGTCAAGTCGACGGAAGTGTCGATCGCGCGCCTGTGAGCGGGCGGTTGCGTTGAACGTGTCGCCGGCGAGGGGCGGTCTCTCGCGCCGGCCGGGCACCGGCTTCGCCGTTCTTCCCAGCACTTGTGAAAGTGCTAGGATGCAATCAAACCGACGGCGGAGGCGGGCCATGTTTCCTATCCTGAGTCCCGAAGCGATCGAAGCGCTGAAATGGATCGACCAGTTTGGCGCCGGCCGGCCGTTGCCGGCGGGTTTCCGACTGCCGCTCGAGGAGCTTCTGAACGACGGCTTCGTTTATCTGAGCGGCCCCGACCGGGTCGACATCACCGACGACGGCAAGGCTTACCTATCTGAAGCGTACGATTGACGGAGACGGCGGACGCCGGGCGCAGGGTTTGCCCGGGTATGCTCCGGCGCACGGTCCGTCCGGATCGGGGAGGCGACAAAATGGAACCGAAAGGCAATGACATCGGCGACTTCGGCGAGTCTTACAAGGGCTACGACATCGAAGTAAAGACCGAGCAGGTCTGGGCGGGCGAGAAGGCCCATTACCGGGTGCTGCAGGGCGGCGCGGTCGTGATCGACTGGCGGCTCGTGCATATCGACGGGCTGCTGCTCAGCGAGCGCAGGGTGATCGAGCAGACGCTCGCCGTCGCGCGGTCGACGGTCGATCGGGAACTGCTGGGGGCGGGGGTCGTTTGACGGACTTTTTCCGTGCTCGGTCGCGCCGGCTACCCACGCCCGGATCGTGCGGGAGCGAGGCGCGAATCGATTGGGTGTGGCATCGGGTTCGAGGAGGTGCATCGCCGATGTCGCAGGGCTGTCGACGTACCTTTGATGGTGGTATTCGCATCGATCCATGCAATTGGATCGGTTTTCGCGAGAACGCTTAAATACGATACAAATAGACACAAAGAATCGGCGTACCGCGTGGCGCGCGTCGAATATACTGGTAACGCATCTTCTCCTCGTGCCAAAGGATCTGATGCAAAAGAAAGCCCCGGTTGCGTCATGCGGTCGGGGCTTTCGCGTTTGGGATTGGGCATGCGCGAACGGCGCGCCGCGCGCCGCGCGTCTCGCGCCAGCCTACCGGCCGCATTGCGGTAAAATGCGCGGTTGTCCACGCGCCGCCGCGCTTTACCGTACCGCCTATGTCTGCCTCGTCTTCGTCCAGTCCACGCCGAGTGTCCGTCGCCCCGATGATGGACTGGACCGATCGCCACTGCCGTTCGTTTCATCGGACGATCTCGCGCCACACGTGGCTCTACACGGAGATGGTGACGACGGGCGCGCTGATCCACGGCGACGTCGCGCGCCATCTGGCGTTTACGCCCGACGAAGCGCCCGTCGCGCTGCAACTCGGCGGCAGCGAGCCCGCGGATCTCGCGCATTCCGCGAAGCTCGGCGAGCGCTGGGGCTACGACGAAATCAATCTGAATTGCGGCTGTCCGTCCGAGCGCGTGCAGCGCGGCGCGTTCGGCGCGTGCCTGATGAACGAGCCGCAACTCGTCGCCGATTGCGTGAAGGCGATGCGCGACGCGGTGTCGATTCCGGTGACGGTCAAGCACCGGATCGGCGTGGACGCGGCCGAGGACTACGCATTCGTGCGCGACTTCGTCGGCACGGTCGCCGCGGCCGGCTGCGACGTGTTCATCGTGCATGCGCGCAACGCGATCCTGAAGGGCTTGTCGCCGAAAGAGAATCGCGAGATCCCGCCGCTCAAGTACGACTATGCGTATCGGCTGAAGCAGGACTTTCCTCAGCTCGAGATCGTCGTCAACGGCGGCGTCACGACGCTCGACGAAGTCGAGCAGCACCTGCGGCACGTCGACGGCGTGATGCTTGGCCGCGAGGCCTATCACAACCCGTACGTGCTCGCGGACATCGACGCGCGCTTCTACGGCGCGACCACGCTGGCGCCGACGCGTGAGGCAGTGGAGGCGCAACTCGTCGAATACTGTGCGACCGAACTCGCGCGCGGCACATATCTCGGCGCGATCGTCCGGCATGCGCTCGGCCTGTATCGCGGCGTCGCGGGCGCGCGCGGCTGGCGCCGCGTGTTGTCGGATAACAAGCGTCTCGCGCGCGGCGATCTGTCGATCTTCGATGAGGCGCGCACTTACCTGACGAGCCCGGAAGAATTTTTGGAAAAAAAGGCTTTGCAAAGTTAAACAGCCTTTGTATAATTTCGCTTCTTCGTTGATGAGCCCGCTACGGCGAATCAAACGGAGAAAAAATGAGTGGTGGCTGTAGCTCAGTTGGTAGAGTCCAGGATTGTGATTCCTGTCGTCGTGGGTTCGAGTCCCATCAGCCACCCCAAAATTCCCAAACAAAACAGGCACTTAGGTGCCTGTTTTGCTTTCCGCGATGTGAATTTCGGAACGGAAATGCGAATTTCGGAATATCGCTTCCAGTGTGGTTGTCCACGGAGCGACTCTACGGGGGCACAGTGTTTCCCATCATTGAGGTTCCAGTCGGTTCCGCAGACCTGCTAGAGCAGCTCGGTACAAAAGAAAAATTCTGGTACGCCGACGCGCAGTTGGGTCGAAGCCTATTCAAAATTGGTCGCGCGAACACCGGTGAGAATTGGGCCGAGAAGCTTGCGTGCGAGCTTGCAGCGGCACTGGGTATCCCGCATGCTTACTACGAACTCGCCAGATGCGGCGACCAAACGGGCGTTGTTTGTCCGAACTTTGTGCCGAAGGGCGGCCGGCTGATCCACGGAAACGAGATCTTCTCGAAGAGCCGTCAGTACGCGGAGTTTGCGGACGCAAAAAATTATCGATCTAGAGCTCATACGGTCACGCTCTTCGCGGCATTTTTCAAACGAGCGACCGAGGACGGCCTTGTGGTGCCTCCGAAGGACTTCGAGCCGTTTGATGGGGTGTCGACCGCAGCGGACGTCGTGGTTGGCTATCTCATGCTCGATACGTGGATCGGAAACCAAGATCGGCATGATCAGAATTGGGGGGTTGTTTTAGATCCTCTTGCGAGTGCGAGCCTGTATCTCGCGCCGAGCTTCGATCATGGGTCTAGCTTCGCGCGCAATTTGACCGAGGCTAAGTGCGACAACATGCTGACTACGAAAGACATGGGCTGCCACATCAGCACGTTTGTGGGGAAAGCAAGGTCGGGACTGTATCCACACAGCGGAGCCGGTGGCGTCAAGTCACTGCTGACGATTGAAGCGTTTTCATTTCTTTGTAAGTTGTGGCCTCATGCGGCACGAGCTTGGCTGAATCGGCTCGGTGCTGTTGGTGCCGCTCAAGTCCAGGATATTGTTGCAACGTTTCCCGACGAGATACTGTCGCCCGTTCGTCGTAAGTTCTTGGTAGAGTTTTTGATGTTGAACCAAGAGCGCTTGCTTGCGCTCGAACCTGGCAAACAGTGATGGAAACACTATTCGTTGCGTGGCAACAAGCATCCTCACGGGAATGGATTCCGGTAGCCCGCGTCGACCGTGACGAGAGTGGGTACCGTTTCGTGTATACGAAGGGTGCTCAGCGAGCAGAGGGCTTTCGACCGTTCGGGCGGATGGATGATTTGTCCGCCATCTACCACTCCGAACAACTGTTCCCGCTGTTTTCTAACCGACTGCTTACCCGCTCGCGTCCGGAGTTTTCTAGTTACTTCCAGTGGACCGGTTTACCGAGTACTTCGGTCGATGATCCACTACGTATCCTCGCCGTCACGGGTGGCCTCCGTGGCACGGATCGGATCGAGCTTTTTCCACTTCCTCACAAGAGCGAAGATGGTCGACTGAAGATCGATTTTTTTGCTCGCGGTATGAGGCACTTCGCTGAACCTAACATCGAAGCGGCCGACAAGCTTGTACCCGGTGCCCGACTGTACGTTATGCATGACTTGCAGAACGAACACGATCGCTTCGCACTATGTTTGCGGACAGATGATCCGTCGTATCTCGTCGGATATTGCCCTAAGTACTATACGAGCGACATTTGCAGGCTTCTAGCCAAGGACCCTGCGAGTGTGAAAATCAATGTGAAGCAGGTAAATTTACGTGCCCCGCTCACGATGCGCCTTCTTTGTTCGTTGGATGCTGCGTGGCCGAATGACTTCGTTCCGTTCGCTCAGAACGCAGATATTGAGGCACTCGCGTAGGATTCACCTTTACGCGGGGGCCGTGCCTTATTCGGTGGCGCTGGCGGTTTTTACCTTCCGCCTATCGTAGTGTCGATGCGTCGCGCTCGGGTTCGAGTGCGCCGCGAAATCGTATGCATCGGCATCGCGATTCGTGAGCTTCGTCGTGATGGCAGCCGGGCGAATGTCCTGCAGCGAAAAGTAATCGGGGTGCTTCGTCAACATCGTTTCCATTCCGCCCTTGACTGGCCGGTTGATACGGTTCGCGATGCGCTGCGCGGCCTCGCGCATCTTCTTCACCTCCTGCTCCTTCGCAATCTCCGGGTCGCGTGCGCCGATGAATGCGTACATCGCGTCCTGCCACACTGACGCCCAGCCGCTTTTCGAGTACATCTGGCCTTTCCGGTTCGGAAACAGGAACAAGCTTTCCGTCTGGCGATCGCGCTTTGCCCGCTCGACGACGGCGCGCAACCGCGGCGACCAGTGGCGCAGCTTTACCGTCTGCGCCTCGCCTTTCTTCCGCTTTGCGGCGATCACCTTCACACCTTCGTCGGTCAAGCCGCCCATATGGTACGGACGAACCTCGGCAGCGCGGAAGCCGGTGAGGTAGCAGAACATCGCGGCGACGCCCATCGTGCGATACGCCTGATCCTGCCGCAGTGACCAGACGTAGAAGCGCAACACCTGGTGCCGCTCGATTGCGCGAACGTCCTTCTCGGCCTTGTTCTGCATCATGCCGACGAACGGATTCGCTTTGATGAGCCCCCAGCGGATCCAGTAATTGCACATCGTCGACATCAGCGCCATGTCCTTGTTCGCGCCGATCGGCGCGCCGGCCTTCGCGCGCGCGTCGAGGAACTGATAGCGGGGGAGCTTGCACCGGCGATGTAGCCATCGCGATAGGCGAGTGCTTCGGAGATCGGTGTGTTCGCGTTCGCCCACTGACCGGCGGCAAGGTGCGCGCGTTCATTCAGGTCGTCAGACCTTTCCGCACCTGTCTCATTGGCAGAGGTGGCGCGGCCCTTCAGTTCGGCGATGGCGTCGAGGATCGGCGCCGCACCGCCGTCGTCCGGATCGAGGCCGAGTGCTTCGTTGATGAGCCCGAGATCGTGGCAGGCTGCATGGAACATGCGCGTCATGCTCGCCAGTTCGGCAATGACTGCTGGCGCTGCTGCGGGCTGCTCGACAGGGGATGCAGCGAGGGCCGGCACGATTGCGCGGTCGATCAGGTCGTCGATGTTCCGTGATTCGCAGTAGTCGAAGGTGCGAAGGATGCGGCCCTCCGGCGCGCGAACTCCCTCATCGGAATCCAGCTTGCCGAAGTACTCGGAAACTGCTTCGCCGAGCGCTTGCCGCTGGTCGTCCGTCAGCGCATCAGCGCGGCTGTTTCTCGCGCCGTCATCCGACGCGAGCACAAACGAGCCTTCAGTATCTCGTTTCATGCCTGTCGTGGCCCACGAATACCGTTGTGAAACGGGCGCATCAGCGCGGCTATTAGATTGGGTCATGGTGGTGTCCTCTGTGGGTCAGTCGCCGCACATGCAGTCGATGAGGGCGTCGTCCTCTTCGTGCTCGGGAAATGCAAGCGGGATTTGCTTCGCGTAGAATTCGGCCTCGCGCAGCAGTTCGGAATTGCGTGGGCGGTCGTTTCGAAATGTGGCGCCTGACGGGCGTGATTCTTCGCTGATCCACCAGGTAGCCAGCTCGGGCCGTGTAACGAACGCGCACGATCTTGTGCGGCGCTTTCAGGAAGCATCCGTCGCAATTCCCGAAGTCGCCTTCCGGATCGAGCGCGAGGTCGAACGGCTGAGCACGCCAGAAGGCGAGAACGTCAGCCTTGCGGACGTTGGCGCGTGCGAGTGGAAGATTCGGCTCCCCGCCGCTGTTGTCTCGGCCAGGTGATGTAAGATGAGTGACGCGCCGTGGTTCGTCTGCACGAATGCCCATCACGTTTTGCCATTCGCCGTATCCCCGTGACTGCATGAACGCCCGACCGGCCTTTACCTTCAGATTCGCAGTGCAGGTGCGCATGACCGGATTCGGGAGGATGCCGAGCGCCTCATTGAGGCGCGAGAACGGTTCGCCGTTGCGGCTTGCGGTTTCGAAGTCGACGATCCGGATGTGACAACGCGAACGCGAGTCCTCTTCGAAGCCGTCCCATTCGATCCAGGTGATTGGCATTTTGATAGCGGCCGGGCACGCTATGCATAGCGATTCACCTACGCGCGTGAAGGTGCGCTTTGAGCTAAAGAGAGATCACTTGACGATGAAGATGCATATCACTGCAACGATGTATATGTTTGATGACAAATTCGCAATCCACTACGAGAACATGAGGGGCAAAAGCACTCGAAAGTCATTGTAAGGTGGTGTGTACTTATAAATGTGGATGATTTAAATAATAATTAAATTAAAGGATAATTGACGAAGGCGAAATAAATCTCGATATGATGATGGGTATGGAAAATTTCCGATTGCGTATTCGAAGGTTTTTAATATACTGGATTTGTCTCTTAGACATAGAGAGGGGTTGAAAAATGACAAGTCCGATTAATGCTCTCACGACTCAAGCAGGAAGCACTCCGGGACCACAGTACCAGCCGCCTTGGGATTTCATTTCTGTTGACACAAACACCGGCGTGGGCGGTCAATATATCTATCTCGGTTATCAATGCGGTGATAGCAATCCGGTCACGTCACTGAATTTCGTTGCGTACGACCAAGCTCAATCCAATCCACCGTCGGGTTGGAATTGGAGCCCGCAAGATCTGAATGCGGGTGCGGGCGGGAAATACATCTACATGACATGGAAGAACGGAGAGGCGGGCAAAAAGCCTATCACCGCAATCATGCTGCTTGTGATTGATAGTTCTTCTCCGCCTGCGATTGAAGGTTATACCGCAATCCATCAGGACTTGAATCAAGGTGCAGGTGGTCCTTATATTTGGCCGTATTATAGTACGATCGTGCCAATGCAATTAAAAAATGAATCGGTGACCCGCAAGGGATGAGCGATTAATTTTTTATTGTGCGGCAGGCTTGCGCTTGCCGCCTTCAATCTGAATTTCGTGGCAGATCGTGAAATGCAACACTGCAATGCGGTCGAGACACGCAGCTTGTCGGATCACTAATTTTCTATGCGCCGAATTATATCTGGGGAGTGCTCTTACAAATGACCTGATAGTGGCGCTTCCGATAAACCTCAATGGCGGGTACTCGGCTCGCATATGGCAGCGGGGTAGCATGAAAGCGCTGTGCGGCGGCTGCAGGCCAAGGTGCGCGATGTGACGGCGCCCACCCGTCACCCGAGCACCCGCCATTGAGGTGTGAAGGCGCGATGTAGATCACCGCGGCGCGATCGCGCGTCGCGGTATGCACTTCCTTGGCTTGATTGGCGTCAGTCGGACGAATCGACGACTTCGCTGAAGCCACTTCGTGCACGTGTAGCGGTGCAGGCAGTTGCCAACGGTTTCGCTCTTCATTTCGTGTTCGCAACCAAACCGGAATACCTGTACCGTGCCGACGCGGTAGTCGCCGAGCAGCGCGAAGCCGACCCGGTCATGCATGAAGAACAGCCGCGCATTGCCGATCGTCGTGCGCAGCCAGCCAGTCGCGATTGGCGTGCAGAAGAACTTCGACTTCGCGAACACTTCCCACGTGATCTCGGTCCAGCCGTTCGGTAGCGTGTCGCATCCGTATCCGTATTTCGGATGCGGCTCGCAGCCGATCTTGCCGTCCCAGTAGATGCCTTCGATCTGAGCGCGGAACGCGGCGTCAGCGCCGCCTATCTTGTCGAGCAGCATGTCAGGTCTCCGTCGTCTTCGGCAGCGTCGCGTCCAGATGACGGATGCGCGCGACGATCGTGTCGGGGATGCGCATCGCGTGACTGCCGTGCAACGCGGCGAACGTGGGCCGCAGCTGGTTGCGGTCGTCTTCCAGTAGCTCGTCGGCCCTGAACAATTCGTTTTGTCGCGCAGATGAAGCTACGCCGCCGACGGCGCAGCGGCTCGGAAGCTGAGCAA
>NZ_LOWC01000104.1:0-1181 GCF_001522845.1 Burkholderia sp. BDU5
TGCGACGCAATCCGCACGCCCATCGGCCGCTATGGCGGCGCCCTGGCCCCGGTGCGGGCCGACGACCTCGGCGCGGTGCCGCTCAAGGCGCTCGTCGAGCGCAACCGCGGCGTCGACTGGGCCGCCGTCGACGACGTGATCTACGGCTGCGCGAACCAGGCCGGCGAAGACAACCGCAACGTCGCGCGGATGTCGCTGCTGCTCGCCGGCCTGCCGCTTGGCCTGCCCGGCGCGACGATCAACCGCCTCTGCGGCTCCGGGATGGACGCGATCGGCGTCGCCGCGCGCGCGATCAAGGCGGGCGAAGCGGGCCTCATGATCGCGGGCGGCGTCGAGAGCATGAGCCGCGCGCCGTTCGTGACGGGCAAGGCGACGAGCGCGTTTTCGCGTCAGGCCGAGATCTTCGACACGACGATCGGCTGGCGCTTCGTCAATCCGCTGATGAAACAGCAATACGGCGTCGATTCGATGCCGGAGACGGCCGAGAACGTCGCGACCGACTACCGCGTCAGTCGCGCCGACCAGGACGCGTTCGCGTTGCGCAGCCAGCAGAAGGCGGCGCGCGCGCAGCAGGACGGCACGCTGGCGCAGGAGATCGTGCCGGTGACGATTGCGCAGAGGAAAGGCGAGCCGGTCGTCGTGGCGCGCGACGAGCATCCGCGCGAGACGTCGCTCGACGCGCTCGCGAAGCTGAAGGGCGTCGTGCGGCCGGACGGCACGGTGACGGCGGGCAACGCGTCGGGGGTGAACGACGGCGCGTGCGCGCTGCTGCTCGCGAGCGAGGCGGATGCGCGGCGTCACGGGCTGGCGCCGCGGGCGCGCGTGCTCGGGATCGCGACGGCGGGCGTCGAGCCGCGGGTGATGGGGATCGGCCCGGCGCCGGCGACGCAGAAGCTGCTCGCGCGGCTCGGGATGACGATCGACCAGTTCGACGTGATCGAGCTGAACGAGGCGTTCGCGTCGCAGGGGCTCGCGGTGCTGCGCCTCTTGGGCGTCGCGCACGACGATCCGCGCGTGAACCCGAACGGCGGCGCGATCGCGCTCGGACACCCGCTCGGCGCATCGGGCGCGCGGCTCGTGACGACCGCGATGTATCAGCTGCATCGCACGAACGGCCGCTATGCGCTGTGCACGATGTGCATCGGCGTCGGTCAGGGCATCGCGATCGCGATCGAACGCGT
>NZ_LOWC01000105.1:0-1256 GCF_001522845.1 Burkholderia sp. BDU5
GGTTCATCGCAGTAAACCGTGGAGGGTTTGATGGAGATTGCGTAACCTGACGCCTGATTCTATAGAGGTCAGGAGGAAGAATTGCACGATCGCAAGGCACTTCAGGCACTGGGCGGCTGGACCGGCTATCGGTTGGAGCGGGTGGAATGGCCGGAAGGAGGCGGCGGTACGCTGTCGCTGTATCTGAAGCCGGTCAGCAAGGTCATGCACTGCGAACAGTGCGGAGCGCGCTGCCAGCAAATCCACGAGACGACGGTTCGGCGAGTGCGCGATCTGCCGCTGTTCGAGTACCGAGTCGTGCTGCATGTCCCCCGCCGTCGGGTCTGGTGCGAACACTGCGGCGGCCCGCGACTGGAGAAGCTGGCGTGGCTGGGCCGCTACCAGCGGGTGACGGAGCGGTTCGCCAAGGCCTGCGAGAAGCTGCTGCAAGCGGCCAGCGTGCAGGCAGTCGCAGCCTTCTACGATCTGGGATGGCACACGGTCAAATCGATCGACAAGATGCGCTTGCGAGCGCGTGTGGCCGAGCCGGACTGGTCGACGATCCGCTATCTGGCAATGGACGAGTTCGCGCTGCATAAGGGCCATCGCTACGCCACGGTGGTGGTCGATCCGATCGGCCGGCAGGTGCTCTGGGTCGGGCTCGGACGCTCACGCGAAACGGCTCGCGCCTTCTTCGAGCAGCTTCCCGACGGCGTTGCCAAGCGCATCGAAGCGGTCGCGATCGACATGACCACGGCCTATGAGCGGGAGATCAAGGAACAGTGCCCGCAGGCGGAGATCGTCTTTGACCTGTACCACGTCGTGGCCAAGTACGGTCGCGAGGTGATCGACCGGGTGCGAGTGGATCAAGCCAATCAACTACGGCATGACAAGCCGGCCCGGAAGGTCCTGAAGTCCAGCCGCTGGCTGTTGCTGCGCAACCGTCACAACCTGAAGCCGGAGCAGGCCGTGCACCTGAAGGAACTGCTGGCCGCCAATCAGTCGTTGTTATGTGTCTACGTGCTACGCGACGAACTCAAACGGCTTTGGTTCTACCGGAAGCCAGCCTGGGCGCAAAAGGCTTGGGGGCAATGGATCGAGCAAGCCCGGCAAAGCGGGATTGCCGCGCTGCAACTGTTTGCCCAGCGCTTGCAGGGTTACTGGCACGGCATCCTGGCCCGCTGCCGCCATCCGCTCAATACCAGCGTCGTCGAAGGCATCAACAACACCATCAAGGTCATCAAGCGTCGCGCTTACGGGTACCGCGACGAGGAATA
>NZ_LOWC01000106.1:0-19864 GCF_001522845.1 Burkholderia sp. BDU5
TCCGCACGACCGTCACGAGCAGCGCGCGGCGGCCGTCGCCGAGCCAGCGCGCGCCCGTCCTCAGCACTTCGAGATCCGTGTTTTCCATCTTCAGCGCGCCGCCTGCGTGGCTTTCCTGAGCTTCGCGACATCGGCCGGCCGCACGGCGGGCGCGCCGTTGTTCCAGCCCGCGCGCATGAACGTCAGCACGTCGGCGATCTGGCTATCGGTCAGCACGTTCGCGAACTTCGGCATCGGATACGCGGCCGGCAGCCCGTCGATCACGAGATCCTCAGTGCCGTTCAGCGTGACGTTGATCAGCGACGACGCATTCGATTCGAGCACATTCGGATTGCCCGCGAGCGGCGAAAGCAGCGGCGCGAACGCGTTGCCGTCGACGCCGTGGCAATGCATGCAGTACGCGGCATACACCTTCGCGCCCGCATCGTGCGCGGGCCGCGCGAGCAGCGCCTGCGTCGCGGCCGCGTCATAGCGATAAGGCGGCGCGCCCGTGCCGCCCGACGCCGGCAGCGACTTCAGATAGCGCGCGATCGCCGTCAGGTCCGCATCCGTCAGCGCATGCGTGCTGTGATTGATCACGCTCGTCATCGAGCCGAATGCGCTCGCGTGCCTGTTCGCCCCCGTCTTCATGAACTGCGCGACATCGGCTTCGTTCCATCGTCCGAGGCCGACGTTGTGCTCGCCCGTCAGATTCGCGGCGAACCAGTTGTCGATCGGCGCGCCGGACAGGTACGCCGGGCCGCTTTCGTCGAGCGCTTTCTCCTGGAAGCCGACGCCGCGCGGCGTGTGGCACGAACCGCAGTGACCGAGCCCCTGCACGAGGTACGCGCCGCGATTCCACGTCGCATCCTTGCCCGGCTTGTCGCGATACACGGTCGTGTCGAGAAACACCGCGTTCCAGATCTTCAGCGGCCATCTCATGCCGAGCGGCCACGGAATGTCCGACGCGCGGTTCGCCTGCTTCACCGGCTCGACGCCGTGCATGAAGTACGTGTAGAGCGCCTTCACGTCGTCATCGGCGAGCTTCGCGTACGACGGATACGGCATCGCCGGATACAGGTTGTGGCCGTCCTTCGCAACGCCTGCGCGCAGCGCGCGCGCGAACTCGGCCTCGCTGTAGCCGCCGATCCCCGTCTCCCGATCCGGCGTGATGTTGGTCGCATAGATCGCGCCCAGCGGCGTCTCCATCGGCAGGCCGCCTGCGAACGGCTTGCCGCGCGCTGTCGTATGGCACGCGATGCAATCGCCCGCCTTCGCGAGGTATGCGCCGCGCGCGACGAGCGCGTCGTCGGGCGTCGCGGCGCGCGCGCCCGCGCTCAGCGCGAGCGCGGCGAGCATTGCGCCGAGCGCCTTCGCGACGTGCTTCGGTTTGTTTCCTGTACGAATCATCGGAGTCCTCGACATTCAGGCGGTTTTCAGCTGGCTGCCGACCGGCAGCTTGCGCAGGCGCTTGCCGGTCGCCGCGTAGATCGCGTTCGCGAGCGCGGCGGCGAGCGCCGCCGTGCCCGGCTCGCCGATCCCGCCCGGCGCTTCGGCGCTCTTCACGATCAGCACGTCGATCTGCGGCGTCTGATCGATCCGCAGCATCCGGTAGTCGGTGAAGTTGCTCTGCTCGACACGGCCGTCCTTGATCGTGATCTCGCCGTACAGCGCGCCCGTGATCCCGAAGATGATGCCGCCCTGCATCTGCGCCTCGATCGTGTCCGGGTTCACGACCATCCCGCAGTCGACCGCGCAGACGACGCGCTTCACGCTCACCTCGCCGCCGTCGATGGCCACATCCGCGACCATCGAGACGAAGCTGCCGAACGCATGCATCACCGACACGCCGCGCCCCTGCCCCTTCGGCAGCGCCGCGCCCCAACCCGCCGCCTTCGCCGCGACGTCGAGCACGTTGCGCGCGCGCGGCGACTGGCCGAGCAGCGCGCGCCGGTATTGCACCGGATCGGTCTTCGCCTGCGCGGCGAGCTCGTCGATGAAACTCTCGACGACGAACGTGCCGCGCGTCGGCCCGACGCCGCGCCAGAACGCGGTCGGCACGTGGCGCGGCTCCTGTCGAACGTAGTCGACGAGCTGGTTCGGCAGCTCGTACGGCAGCTCGGCGGACACGTCGACCGCGTCCGGATCGACGCCGTTCTTCATCGCGGGCGGCGCGAAGCGCGCGATGATCGACGAGCCGACGATCCGGTGCCGCCACGCGATCGGCTTGCCGTTCGCGTCGAGCCCCGCCGAAATCCGGTCGTAATAGTACGGCCGGTACATGTCGTGGCGGATATCTTCTTCGCGGGTCCAGACGACCTTCACCGGCGCGCTCACTTGCTTCGCGATCTTGACCGCCTGCCGCACCATGTCGGTCTCGAGCCGCCGGCCGAAGCCGCCGCCCAACAGATGGTTGTGCAGAACGATCTTGCCGGCCGGCAGGCCCGTCACGCGCGCCGCCGCATCGACCGCCCGCGTCGGCACCTGTGTGCCCGTCCAGATCTCGCAGCCGTCCGGCCGCACGTGCACCGTGCAATTCACGGGCTCCATCGTCGCGTGCGCGAGCAACGGCTGCTCGTAGACCGCGTCGACGCGCGTCTTCGCGTCCGCGAACGCGCGCTCGACGTCGCCGTCCTTGCGCGCGACCGCGCCTTGGCCGTCGGCCGCACGCGCGAGATCGGCGACGATGTCCTTCGTCGACACGCGCGCGCCCGCGCCCTCGTTCCACTGGATTTGCAACGCCGCCGCGCCGCGTTTGGCGGCCCACGTGTGAGCGCCGACGACCGCGACCGCGTCGTCGGCGATGACGACCTGCCGTACGCCCGGCACCTGCCTTGCCGCGCGATCGTCGACGTGCGCGACCGTGCCGCCGAACACCGGACTGTTGACGATCGCCGCATACAGCATGCCCGGCACGCGCACGTCGAGCCCGAACTGCGCGGTGCCGTCGACTTTCTCCGGCGAATCGAGCCGCTTGACCGGCTTGCCGATCAGCTTGAAGTTCTCGGGCTTCTTCAGCGCGACGTCCTTCGGCGCCGGCAGCTTCGCCGCCGAATCCACGAGCTGCCCGTACGACGCGCGCCGCCCGCTCGGCGGGTGCCGCACCTCGCCGCCTTCCGCGACGCACGACGCCGGATCGACCTTCCATTGCTGCGCGGCCGCGGTGACGAGCAGCACGCGCGCGATCGCGCCCACGCGGCGCATCGGCTCCCACGCGAAACGGATCGACGTCGAACCGCCCGTCAGCTGACCGCCCACCAGCGGATCGAAGAACAGCTTCCCGTCCGGCGGCGCGTGCTCGAGCGTCACGCTCGACAGCGGCACTTCCAGTTCCTCGGCGATCAGCATCGGAATCGACGTGTAGACGCCCTGCCCCATCTCGACCTTCGGCATCACGAGCGTGACCTTGCCCGCGCGGTCGATCTGCACGAACGCGTTCGGCGCGAACACGCCGCTCTGCGGCGTCTCGACCGCGTCGCCGCCGATCACCGTGCGGCGCGCGTCGCCGCCCGCGGCGGGCACGCTGAAGCCCAGCAGCAGGCCGCCGCCCGCCGCCGCGCCGAGCGTCACCCCGAATTTCAGGAAAGTACGGCGCGACACGCCCGCACCGCCCGCCGCTTCGGCGGCGAGCGCGTTGCCCGCTTCGATCAGTCCGCGCGACATGTCAGGCCTCCTTGGCGGCGTGCTTGATCGCCGCGCGAATCCGGTTGTAGGTGCCGCAGCGACAGACGTTGCCCGTCATCGCCGCATCGATGTCCGCGTCATCGGGATCGGGATTCGACGCGAGCAGCGCCGCCGCGGCCATCACCTGGCCCGACTGGCAATAGCCGCACTGCACGACGTCGAGTTCGCGCCACGCCTGCTGGACCTTACGGCCGGCGGGCGTCGCGCCGACCGCCTCGATCGTCGTGATCTTCTTGCCGCCGATCGCGGCGACGGGCAGCACGCACGAGCGCACCGCGACGCCGTCGAGATGCACCGTGCACGCGCCGCATTGCGCGATGCCGCAGCCGAACTTCGTGCCGGTGAGGCCGACCAGGTCGCGCAGCACCCAGAGGAGCGGCATGTCGGCGGGCGCGTCGACCGTATGGGTTGCGCCGTTGATGTTGAGCGTGATCATGTGGGGGCCTAATGTGAGTAATGGCGATCGGCGCCCCGTGCGGAAGCGCCGCTTCAACCTTCCGTCGATGCCGACATGCGTCGACGCGCGCGATCGGCCTGGCGCGTGCCGGAGGGGACGCCGACAAGTTTAGGACGCGCGGTTGCGCTTCGGATACCCCAATTCCGTTGATACATTGTCAAGTTTTGCTAATGACGACGCGCGGCAACGATGCGCGGCCGTGCCGCGCGCCGCACCGTCACGGCGCGTCGGGCCCGACGAGCTTGCCGAGGTTCTTCCCGTCGAGCCGTCCGATGAGCGCCTGCGGCGCCGCTTCGAGCCCTTCGGCGACGTCCTCGCGCAGCGTCACCTTGCCCTGCGCGACCCACTCGCGCATTTCCTTCAGGAATGCCGGATAAACGTCCGCATAGTGATCGAGAATGATGAAGCCCTGCATCTTGACCCGCTTGCGCAGCAGGATGGACGTCAATTGCGGCAGCCGGTTCGGCCCCGGCGGCAACGCGCTGTCGTTGTAATGCGCGATCAGTCCGCAAACGGGCGCCCGCGCGCCGACGTTCAGCAGCGGCGGCACCGCGTCGAACACCGCGCCGTCGTCGTCAGGAAACGAAAGGCAGTCATCCAAAACGATCCGGCACGGCGCAGACCGGCTTCAGGCGATCCGCGCCGCACCGTATGCGTATGAAAAGAGCGCGTCAGGCTCGCGCGACGACGTCGACGCGCAACGCTTCGCCGCCGGCCGCGATCGCGAGCAGGCGGTCGACGTTCGGATGCGCGCCCGGACGGTTGCGCGCATCGGCGGTATGCTCGGCGAACACCGCGAGACCGTGCTCGGCGGCCTTCGCGTCGAGCGTGCCGAACGCCTGACGAAGATAGTGATACACCGCCAACGAGCCCTGCTTGCCCGGCATGTTCTCGATGCTCGCCACCACGGCGTCGTTGCCGTCGACCAGATCGATGCGCTCGACGCCGTCGATGGCGGGCAATTGGGCGAGGTTGTCCTTGAATACGTTGGTCGGCTGAATCACTGATGACGCTCCGTCTGGTCGGGGATGAGTTTGGCGGGGCATATCTTAGCCGATCGATGACCAGGCATCGCTTCGAGAGGCGTGGCACCCGGCCGCCTTTGCGCGAAGCCGGCGCCCGGGACCGCCTCCCGGGCGGGCATTCATCGTTGCAACCGCCGATTCGCGGGATGAACAGCGGATGCGAAACGGGCAAAGCCCGTCCCCCGGATCACCGCAAGCCGCCGCTCGCAATCAGGTGCTCGCCCGTCAGCCATCGAGCATCGTCCGATGCAAGAAACACTGCGATCGACGCGATGTCGTCCGGTTGGCCCAAGCGGCCGAGCGGCGTCTGGCCGATTGCGGATGCTTCGAGGTCCGACCCGATGATGCCCGCGCTGTGCGTGCCTTCGGTGACCACCATGCCCGGATTGATGGCGTTCACGCGGATCTTCCTCGGACCCAGTTCGCGCGCGAGCACGCCGGTGATCGCGTCCACGGCGCCTTTCGTCCCGCTATATACCGCACTTGCCGGCGGCGTGATGCGGGTCACGACCGAGCTGACGTTGATGATGCTCGCGCCCTCGCCGAGGTGCTTCACGGCCGCCTGCGTGGTGAGCAGCAGGCCGAACACGTTCGTGTCGAACTGTCTGCGGAAATGCGCTTCGGTGATCTCTTCGATCGGCGCGAACGCGTAGACGCCGGAATTGTTGACGAGAATGTCGAGGCGGCCATACGTTTCGATGGCGGCGTCGACGATGCGTTGCGCGTCGGCGGCTTTCGACACGTCGCCCGCGACCGCAACCGCCTTGCCGTTCGCCGCGGCGATCTCGGCCACGACGGCATCGGCGCCCGCCTTGCTGCTCGCGTAGTTGACGACGACGGACGCCCCCTCCGCCGCGAGCGCTTTGGCGATCGCGGCTCCGATACCCTTGGATCCGCCCGTGACGACAGCCACCTTACCTGCAAGCTTGCTCATGATCTTTCCCTTGGCAAAAGTTCGTACATTTCGGAGAACCGGCGATTTTCCCGACGCCATCGACCGGCGATAAAAGGAATGTAGACGCCCCGCGCGCGCCGATAAAGCGGCACGACGCGAATTGAGTTGCGTGATGAGCCGAACAATCGACAATGCAAGTCGAATCACGAAATGATCGGCGGTGCCGTGCGCATCGACGCTCGGCGTCGCACAGAACGGCGGCGCCTTCCGACAAGCCGGAAAACGAACGGCGACATGACGCTGCCTCGACGGAGGCGATGGCCGCTTCAGCCGATTTCCGCCCCCATCCGGCCGGCATCTGCCCTTGCTCGTTCGAGAACTGCCGGCCCTCCCCCCGCCAACGTGTAAACTGCTGCCTTTTTTTGACACGGACACTCGTGGCATGGTGCAAGTCCCGCAACGTAGAGCGCTCGGCGGCCCGACGCTGATCCGCTTGCTTGCCCGCCTGGCGGACGCCGACGTTCCGGAATCCAGGCAATCGCTGTCGGACCGGCTGAGCCAATGGCTCGCCTGGACCGACGCGATCGCGCTGTCCTCGGCGCTGAGCATGAGTCCGCCCGTCGGCGGCGGCGCGCGCGCAGGCGGCGGCGCCGACGCGGACAGCGTCGGCGTGCGCGTGCGCGCGTCGCTCGCCAAGGCGATCGCCCGCACCGGCGCGTTCGCCGCCGGACGCGACAGCGCCGCGCCGGCCGCCGCCCGGGATGCGTCCGCGGACGCGCCGATCGATTTCACGCTCTTTCGTCACGACTATCTGTCGATGCAGCAGGCGATGGAGATGGAAATCGGCGACTTGCGCGGCCGTCTGCGGCAGATGATGGCCGCCCGAACGCCCGCGCTCGCCCGGCTCGCGGTGCTCGACGCGACGATGGAGCGCGCGCTGGCCGCGCGCGAGCGAAATCTGCTGGCGTCCGTGCCCAAGCTGCTCGGCACGTACTTCGAGCGCTTGCGCCAGGCCGGGCAGCAGGGGCTGGCCGACGTCGAAGCAAAAGCGGTAGCCAAGGAAGCCGCCGCAGCAGTCGCAGTCGCATCGAGCGCGTGGCTCGAAGCGTTCCGCAAGGATATGCAGAGCGTGCTGCTCGCCGAGCTAGAAGTTCGTTTTCAACCGGTCGAAGGGCTGCTCGCCGCCCTTCGCGCTCGCTAACCGGGACCCCATGTCCAGATATCACGTCAATCTCGCTGTCTTTTTCGCCGGTCTCGCGGCCGTCTGCTGGATCGGCGCCGGCTATGCCGTGTCGAATCCGCTGGCGCTCGCCGTCACGATGGCGATCGCCGCCTGCTATCTCGCCGGCGCATTCGAGCTGCGTCGCTATCAGCAGGCCACCGCCACGCTCGTGCGCGCGGTCGCGAACCTGTCCGAACCGCCGTCCGGATTGGGCGTCTGGCTCGATCGACTGGACCCGAGCCTGCGCAACGCCGTGCGCTTGCGCATCGAGGGCGAGCGCGTCGCGCTGCCGGGGCCCGCGCTGACGCCGTATCTGGTCGGCCTGCTCGTGCTGCTCGGCATGCTGGGCACCCTCCTCGGCATGGTCATGACGCTCAGGGGCACCGGCGCGGCGCTGGAGAGCGCGACGGACTTGCAGGCGATCCGCGCATCGCTGGCGGCGCCGGTCAAGGGGCTCGGATTCGCGTTCGGCACGTCGATCGCGGGCGTGTCCACGTCCGCGATGCTGGGCCTCCTCTCCGCGCTCGGCAGACGCGAGCGGCTCCACGCGGCGCAGGCGCTCGACGCGAAGATCGCGACGACGCTGCGCATCCACTCGCACGCCCATCAGCGCGAGGAAACCTTCAAGCTCCTGCAGCGGCAGGCCGAAGCGATGCCCACGCTGGTCGATCGGCTGCAGACGATGATGACGACGCTCGAGCGGCAGAGCATCGCGTCGGCCGATCGGCAGATCGCCGGCCAGCAAGCGTTCCTCGGCAAGGCGGAGGAGACATACGCCCGCCTCGCTTCGTCGGTCGGCCAGTCGTTGAAGGACAGCGTCGCCGAAAGCGCGCGCGTCGCCGGCGCGGCGCTGCAACCGGTCATGGAAACCACGATGGCGGGTCTCGCGCGCGAGACGGCCGCGCTGCACGACGCTGTCTCGCATGCGGTGCAGCGGCAACTGGATGGCCTGTCGGCCGGCTTCCAGGCGGCGGCCACGAACGTCGCCGACATCTGGAGCAAGGCGCTGGCCGAGCATCAGCGCTCGAGCGACGCGCTCGCGCAACGCCTGCATGACTCGGCCGATCGGTTCGTCGAATCGTTCGAGCAGCGTTCGGCGGGCCTGCTGGACGGCGTCTCGGCGCGGCTGGACGCGACGGCGGGCAACGTGTCGGCGGCATGGAACGACGCGCTGTCGCGGCAGGAACACGCCAACGAGAAGCTGGCCGAGCGCAATCGGCAAGCGCTGGAGACGGCCGCCGCGACTTTCGAGCGGCATTCGGCGGCGCTGCTGCGCACGGTGGATCAATCGCATGCGGATTTGCAGACGGAACTCGCGTCGCGCGACGAGCAACGCTTGACCGCCTGGACCGACACGCTCGCGTCGATGGCCGCCAAGCTCGGCGACGAATGGGAGCAGACGAGCGCACAGGCCGCCGGCCGCCAGCGGGAAATCTGCGACGCGCTCACGCAGACCTCGCGAGACATCTCGACCCAAGCCGCAACCTTCGAACAACACTCCGCTTCGCTGCTGCGTGTGATGAGCCAGTCTCATGCGGATTTGCAGACGGAACTCGCGTCGCGCGACGAGCAACGCTTGACCGCCTGGACCAACACGCTCGCGTCGATGGCCGCCAAGCTCGGCGACGAATGGGAACAAACAAGCGTACAGGCCGTAGCACGCCAGCAGGCAATCTGCGACGCGCTCGCGCAGACCGCACGCGACATCTCCGCCCAAACGCAAGCGCACGCGAGCGACACGATTGCCGAAATCTCCCGGCTCGTGCAGGCCGCGTCGGAAGCGCCCAAGGCCGCGGCCGAGGTCATCGCCGAGCTGCGCCAGAAGCTGTCCGACAGCATGGTCCGCGACACCGCGACGCTCGAAGAGCGTAGCCGGCTGCTCGCGACGCTCGAAACCCTCCTCGACGCAGTCAACCACGCGTCGACCAAGCAACGCTCGGCCGTCGATGCACTCGTTTCGACGTCCGCCGAGCTCCTGCAGCGCGTCGGCGCCCGGTTCACGGACATGGTCGACGCCGAGACCGGCAAGCTCGGCGCCGTCGCCGCGCAAGTCACCGGCAGCGCCGTCGAGGTCGCGAGCCTCGGCGAAGCGTTCGGCGCGGCGGTCCAGTCGTTCGGCGAATCGAACGACAAGCTCGTCGCGCACCTGCAGCGCATCGAGGCCGCGCTCGACAAGTCGCTCGCCCGCAGCGACGAGCAGCTCGCTTATTACGTCGCGCAGGCGCGCGAAGTCATCGACCTGAGCATGATGTCGCAGAAGCAGATCATCGAAGACCTGCAGCGCGTCGCCGGTCAGCGGGCATCCGCCGGAGCAGAAGCAGCATGAGCGACGAAATCGACGGCGGCATCGAGCAGACTGCGCCGATCTGGGCCGCGTTCGGCGACCTGATGTCGGTGCTGCTGGGCGCGTTCGTGCTGATCCTGGTCGGCGTGATCGGCGTGCAGTTGGAGCTCTCGTCGAAGCTCGACGCCGAGGTCAGGCAGCGGCAGATCGAAACGCAACGCCGCAAGACGCTCGAGCAGGCGTTGGCGGGACCGCTCGCGGCGGGACGCGTGACGCTCGTCGACGGGCGCATCGGCATCAGCGGCAGCGTGCTGTTCGCGCTGAATTCCGACGAGTTGCAGCCGGCGGGCCGCGATCTGCTGAAGAGCCTGGCGGGGCCGCTCGCCGCCTATCTCGAGACCAATCGCGAGATCCTGATGGTGAGCGGCTTCGCGGACGACCAGCAAGTGCGCGCGGGCAACCGCCAGTTCGCGGACAACTGGGAGCTGTCGGCAAAGCGTGCGCTGACGGTGACGCGTGCATTCATCGACGAAGGCGTGCCGGCGGCGTCGGTGTTTGCGGCCGCGTTCGGCTCCGAACAGCCAGTCAGTTCGAACTCGGACGACGAAGGACGCGCGAAGAACCGGCGCGTGGAGATCGCGCCGGTCCCGCGGCCGACGACGGGCGACGGGCGGCGGTGAGCGCCATGAATAACGCCGCGGCGCACGCACGGGAAACGCTCGACGCATGGCGCGCGCGCGGCGCCGATCGGCTGGACCCCGTGCGCTTTCGCTTCATCGACGCGCTGCATCGCCGGACGGCCGGTCAAACGGGCGACGCGCGCCGCATTCTGGACGCGCGGCTGTCCGCGCTGCTCAACGCGTACGCCGATGATCTCCAGCACGCCGAATCGAAGGCCGACGCGGCCGAACGCGCGACGCCGACGCCGACGCCTATGCCGACGCCCAAGCCGACGTCTATGCCTATGCCGCCCCCGATGCCGGCCGAGGCTGCGTGCGGACCGCTCGCCGCATTGCTCGACTACATCGGCAGCCAGGCGCGCCCGGACGCCGGCGGGCTCGCCGCCGGCGCCGCTGGCAGCGCCGCGAATCGCAGCCGCCTCGCCCTTCGCCCGGAGCCGGAGATGCTCGCCTACTTCCGGGAAACCTGGTCGAGGGTCAGCGCGGACAGCCAGTTGCGCGAATCGCTCGAACAAGTGCCGAGGAACGCCGGCCCGCTCAATTCGAGCAGCCTCGTGCATCGGTCGCTGTCGCTGATGCGCGAGCTGTCGCCCGAATATCTTCGACAGTTCCTGTCGTATGTCGACGCGTTGTCGTGGCTCGAGCAGATGAACGGCGACGAGGCCGCCGCGAGCGACGACGCGGCGCGCGGCGGAAGCGCGAAGAAGAGCGTGCGAAAGAAGTCGCGGTAGCACGGCGAACGGGGCGTCAGGCGCCGTGCACCGCAAACATGCCGCATACAGCGCAATTCGGCTCCGTATCGCCGTCGGCCGCTAACCGTCCGTCGCCACGAACGGGCCGTCGCCCTGCAACCGCCCATCCGCGCCGATGCGGGCGATAACGCCGCCCTTCTATCACGGTCATCCCTCGCCATTTCGCTGTTCCGCACAATCCACGCGCAATAGACATCGTGCATCGAGCACAGCACGAGCGGCATCAATGCGGCCGTGCCGCCGCGCGCGCCGACTACCGGGTGCTCAACCGCACCTGCTCACCGCTTCCATTGCGGATCAACGAAAACAATATCGAGCTCCCGCGCCGTTTCCACGTCACGATCATCGATATCTCGCTTCAGCCGCGACATTTCCATACTCGACGAACTTTTACTCGAAATCGAGCCGCTTTCCATTGCGGAAACATGCGGCGGCAATCCACGTCTCGAAATTTCTAACAAATGCGATATTGCATGCGACGCAAGCTTATTTAAAATCACCATCGTTCGCACCACTCGATCACACAAGGATAGCCAGTGGAATACCGCCCGAACGGATGCAGAAAATCTCTCGCGTCGCATGAATCTTCCAGAATCGCATGATCCGCCATTAACAAACACCACTCTCGATAGAGTCACTGCGAAATCCGGTAATTCATGCATTCGCACATTATTTTTCTCGACCTACATTCCCAGCACACTCCCATCACATAAAAATCAACCCGCATAGTTATTTGGCTCCACATCCAAATTATCATGCAAGGAGTTCGCAATGCGATTCGTCAAATATCTGATCGCCGTGTCCGTTATCGCTCTGCTCGTCATTTATGGCGCCACGCACTGGATTGCCCGGAAAGTTCCGAGAACGACAGCCGAAACATCGGCGCCGTCCGGTATTGCGACAAATCCGCCCCCCGCGCTCGCCAACCAGTTCACCGATGCAAACCGCCGATCGTCCGAGCCGGACATCGGTTCAGCGTCGGCAAGCAACAGAGAAGCCGCTGAATTCCAGCATTTCCAGGCAGCCGTCATTGCATTTCAGCAGAAACGCGACTCTCTATCGACCGAGACACGGCAAACCACGGTCAAGTCACTCGTGAACGCATTGCCGGATCGCGTACGAGCCGGACAAGTGCTGCCGATCCAGGCGCTTGCTCTTGGCGAAACGCTCCTGAACGAAGCAAATTTCAATCCAGCAGAGCGCGCGAAATTGTCTTCGAACTTGCGTCAACAGATCGAAGACTATTCAGCCCGATCGGTCGGCAGCCCGCCAACCGACGATCCCCGATATCGGCGTTATCAAGAGCAGAGTGCGAGCGCGATAGACGATATCTCACATACGGTCGCACCTGAACAGCAACAAGCGGCTATCTCCGCGCGACTGCAACAACTGCGCGTACAGCTTTACGACAAGCAGGCCAATTGAAAATCACGACTCTCTTGACAAACATGATATGGGGGGAAACATGAAACATGTCATCTCGCTGAACCGCAAGGCCTATCTGGGTGTGATGGCGGCGCTGTGGTCGGGCGCTGCATGCGCCGCACTGCCGTACGTGTGGGAACAAGTGACGTTGCCCGCGTCGAGCGGCGCGACTTGTGCGAACGGTACGCCGTACCGTTTCTACGTCAACCGATCGCTTCAGCTTTTCTCAAAGAACGTGCTGGTTGCCATAGAGCCGGGCGGCGCATGCTGGGACTACGCGAGTTGCCAAGGTAACGGCGAACTCGGCGCGTCGAATCCGAATGGCATTCCCGATGGTTACGTAAACGTTATCCATAACTGGGCATTCAATCCGTCCGGTCTCGTCGTCGCCATGCTCTCGCCAATCCTGAGCCGGCTTCCGATATTGGCGCTTTCCAGCACATGGCAGGCGCCGCCGACCATGAACTGGCATTACGTATATTTGCCTTATTGCACGGGCGACATCCATGGCGGCAACGCGGTGCGTGTCTACACAGCCCCGGACGGGCGCTCGACGCGCATTCAGCAATTCGCCGGCTTGGCCAATGTCAAAGCCGCAATCGAATGGATGACACAGAATGGACTAAGCAAACCTGATCAATTGCTGGTGTGGGGAGCAAGCGCGGGCGGATATGGCTCGGCGTTGAACTACGCTTCCATTCGCACGGCACTGCAACCTCGCAAGAGCGCGCTTTTCGATGATTCGGGGACGATATTTCCCGCGAACCTGAGTGGCGACGCCACGCAGCCAAGTCACGCTTATCGCATGTACGCCAAGGCGTTCGATGAATGGAACTTTCTTCGACCTGGCGGCGCAGTCGATCGGATTACGAACCTGCCCAATCTAAGCACGGCCGAAAAAAACAGCGTGATGAACAACCCGGCCGAGCTTTACGACATACTGGCACGCTCCTTTCCTAACGATCGCATGGGATTGTCGACATTCCAACGCGACGAAGTCATCGCGCAATTCACGTATGATCAGTTCTACCCCGAAATTGCCGCCGCCCCGGATGCGGCAACCAAGCAAGCGTTGCGCCAGGCACTGTTCACGAACGACCTGAGATTACTGACGAACGAACTCAAGGGACACCATCCCAACTTTGGCTACTTCATGCCGGAGGATCGCGCGGGGTTACTCGGCAACCATATGGTTTCCACACTCACCTTCTTGGGATCGGAAATCAATGGCAACGGTCAGAACGTCGGCGCGTTCCTGAGCGATCTGCTGTCGAACCAAGATCCGCAGCACACGCCTGTCATGCAGGCGTACTCCACGAGTACGGATCGACCGCCAATCATCCGGGCGATATTCGACTTCGTCATGTCGACGCTCAAGGCATTCGGTCTTGGCACATAAATCGAGTCGACCTCGCATTCCCCCAACTGGTGCGGCATTCATTCGAGACGTAGATCCCGGTTTCCAGAGCTTACCGTGTCCCGCCGACGTATTCAGGCCCGTCGGCGGTCGCCCGGTTGCGACGGCGCGAAACAGGCCTGCATGACCAGTTACTTTGTCATCAGTTCGCTCATCGCATAGCCAACGATTTCGCCGCTGTGCAGATCTTTCAAGCCGGCGGGATACAGCCAACTCTCGTCGGTCGCGATTGACGTGATATCGCCGCATCAGGCCTGATTGGGCGCCGCCGCTGAAGATTGGGCGCCGCCGCTGAAAAATCCTGGTTTGACAGATTCGGCACGATAGCGCCGATCGTGCTTCGAATTGGCCGTAGCCTTGAACCGACGTTTCCGCTTGCAGTGCAGCCCCGGTTTCTTGCGCAATCGCTTGATCCGATACACGCCAATTCGGATGCCGCGCGCCTCGAGATGCTGTTGCCTGCGTTCGGAATCGCAACTTTTTCGCGTCCGCCGACGGGTCGCGAGCGCTTCCGCTTCCAAACGGGGGCCTGCTGCACTCTTTCGGCAGGCTTTCGCTTACGCGACGCATAGTAGCCGCTCATCGATACGCCCAGCAGGCTGGCAGATTGACGGTACGGGAGTCCGGTCGCATTCGTTCAATCTCGCCGCACCCACCACGACTCCTTCGCGAAGTACGTTGCGAATTTTCTCAAGAGATCGCGCTCCATCCTGACTTCCGCCAGTTCGCGCTTCATCTGCGCCAACCCGGCTTCCAATTCCATTAGCGGCTTCCGGTGGCGAGCGACATCCTTCAGCTTGCCGGTCTTCGCGGCTC
Source organism: Burkholderia sp. BDU5 (assembly GCF_001522845.1). Lineage (NCBI taxonomy): Bacteria > Pseudomonadati > Pseudomonadota > Betaproteobacteria > Burkholderiales > Burkholderiaceae > Burkholderia > Burkholderia sp. BDU5. Next base: position 14,637 of record NZ_LOWC01000106.1, read on the forward strand.
GGATCCAGTTTGCCGGCGTCTTGATCGATATCGATAGCCGCCGGGCAGTTTCCGGCAATCCAACACCTTCGGTCAAAGCCGGCCTCATCGCCTCATCGCGAGCTCTTCCGCATAGACCGCTCTCGGAATTCGATTCACACATGCCTCCGTTTCTCAATTTTGCGAAACGTCGGCTTCCATTTTTTCGACCGGCCTCGGATGACCGACCACCCGCCAACGCGTTTCACAACGGCATCTGTCGCAACGATGTCAGTCGATGCGTGCCACGGTAAAATTCACCCGTTTCATCTTACTCGGCTCGTGCAGGCACCATGTGGGCAAATCGGCCGCAAGCACATCCATCTCGATCCACGTCGATCAGGGCGCGACATTCCCCGCTTCATCGATTTTTCTTGATTCAACGGCATCCCGAACATGACCTACACGCTCGCCGCCCGCTACACGCGCGAACTCGACATCCGCAAGAGCCGCTTCATCGCGTATGCGATCCCGGTCGAGGACCGCGACGCGGCGATGGTCGAGTTGCAGCGCCTGCGCGCCGAGCATCCGACCGCGACGCACGTCTGCTGGGCGCTGCTCGCGGGCGGCCAGTCCGGAATGTCGGATGACGGCGAGCCGTCCGGCACCGCTGGCCGGCCGATCCTCGAGGTGCTGCGCCATCACGATCTCGACGGCGTGCTTGCGGCGGTCGTCCGCTACTTCGGCGGCGTGAAGCTCGGCGCGGGCGGCCTCGTGCGCGCGTACACCGACGCGATCGCCGCCGCGCTCCTCGATGCCGAACGCATCGAGCGGATCGCGTACGCACGGCTTGCGATCGAAGTCGGCTATCCCGACGAGGCGCGCGTGCGCCGCTGGATCGAGCAGGAAGGGCACGATCTCGTCGACAGCGCGTACGGGATGACGGTCAAGCTCGTGGTCCGACTGCCCGCGACCGCGGTCGATGCGGCCCGCGACACGCTGCTCGATCTGACGCAAGGGCGCGCCGGGTTTCCTTCAGTCGATTGAACGCGCGCTGCGCGCTCGGCTCGGCGCAGCGTTCACGGACTGCCGGCCGCCGCGTCCGCATCGCGTGTCCGACATCGCGCGCCGTATCCGCCGAGCCTTCCGGTATCGATCGACGGCATGCCAAAGCGCTTTGGCACGAGGCGCCCCCCAACGACCCGCCTCGCTGCCGCCCGATCGGGCAGGCCCTCTGCGGCCCACCCTAAACGCACCATCCCGCCCCCGCGCCTCGACAAAACGGATGACCGCCGCCCCCGGTTTGCGCTATCGTGGCGTCACTTTTCCACGTCAATCCGCGCCGACCACGCGACGCCCCCATGCCCGCACGCCTGCACGCGGCGTTCACCGCCCTCCTCGCCGCCGCGCTGTTCGGCGCCGCCACGCCGCTCGCGAAGACGCTGCTAGGCTCGCTCACGCCGTTCATGGTCGCCGGCCTCTTCTATCTCGGCAGCGGCGTCGGCCTCGCCGCGTTCATGCTGATTCGTCGGCTCGCGCGCCGCGCCGACGCATCGCAGGCCGAGCAGTCGCGGCTGCCGCTCGCCGAACTCCCATGGCTCGCGGGCGCGGTCGCGGCAGGCGGCGTCGCGGGCCCCGCGCTGCTGATGCTCGGCCTCGCGACGACGCCCGCCGCAACGGGCGCGCTGTTGCTGAACCTCGAAGGCGTCTTCACCGCGGTGATCGCATGGGTGGTGTTCCGCGAGAACGTCGATGCGCAGATCTTCGCCGGCATGGTCGCGATCGTCGCGGGCGGCGTGCTGCTGTCGTGGCATCCGGGTGAGGCGGGCGGGCCGCTCGGTGCGCTGCTCGTCGCGGCCGCGTGCGCGTGCTGGGCGATCGACAACAACCTGACGCGCAAGGTCTCGACCCACGACGCCGCGACGATCGCCTGCATCAAGGGACTCGTCGCGGGCTCGGTCAATCTTGGGATCGCGCTTGCGCTCGGCGCGAAGCCGCCCGCCGCCGCCGCGACGGCCGCCGCGATGCTGACGGGCTTCGCCGGCTACGGCGTGAGCCTCGTGCTGTTCGTCGTCGCGCTGCGCAACCTCGGCACCGCGCGCACCGGCGCGTATTTCTCGATCGCGCCGCTGTTCGGCGTCGGGCTGTCGCTCGCGCTGTGGCCCGAATGGCCGCCGCTATCGTTCTGGGCGGCCGCGGCGCTGATGGCGATCGGCATCTGGCTGCATCTGCGCGAGCGGCACGAACATTCGCACACGCACGACGCGCTCGAGCACAACCACCGGCATCGTCACGACGAGCATCACCAGCACACGCACGATTTCGCCTGGGACGGCGCGGAGCCTCACACGCATCCGCATCGGCACGCGCCGATCACGCATACGCACGCGCACTTCCCGGATATTCATCATCGGCACTCGCACTGAGTAACCGTCTGCCGAGTCAAGTGCGATGAAGGGAATTGTCCCAAGGGGTGTTGGATCTGACCATGGCATTGAGCATGGTCAGGGGCTTGCGCATGCAGACGACCAGCGCGACCTTGGGCAGTTTGCCGCCAGTGATCAAGCGCTGGTAGAAGGCGGTGATGGCGGGATGGCGGCTCGCGGCCGGCTTCGCGGCTTCGGGCTTGGCTTGGCGCGGCTTAGCTTTGGCCTCGGCCAGCAGCAAGCCTCGCGGCTTGGCCTCAGCGTCGACGTCGGCAAACCACAGGTCCGCTACCGCAGCGTCGCTCGCGTGCCAGCGTCACGATGTCACGACAACACGCCCGACGCCGCGCCGACGACCCCGGCGACGCTCACCGCCGCCGCCGCCACCGCCACGATCCACAGATAAGCGCCGCGCGGCCGCTGCGCGGGCGGCAGCGCGATCGCCGCGAGCGCGACCAGCAATCCGGCGACGAGCGGCAGCATCACCGCGTTGACCACCTGTGCGGCGACGTTCAGCGACACCAGATCGGGGGCGATCCAGACGATCGCCGCGCAGCCGGCGACCGACGCGACATGGATCCCGTAGAACCACGGCGCGCGCGTCGGCCGATCGTCGAGCGAGCGCTCGTAGCCGGCGACTTCGCCGAGCCCCCGTGCGAGCGACAATGAGCAGACGATTGCCGCGACCATCGACGCGCCCAGCACGCCCGCGCCGAACAGCACGCGCGCCGCGTGCGGGCCGACCGCCGTTTCGAGCGCCGTGCTGATTTCGCCGACGCTGCCCAGCGCGCGGGCCGCGCCGTCGCCTGCGAGCGTCGCCGCGGCCGCGACGAGCACCGCGCCCGTCAGCAGTTGCGTCAGCACGGCGCCCGCCGCCGTCTCGGCGCGCGCCGCGCGATGGTCGCCCGGTCCGAGCCGCTTATCGGCGACGGCCGCCTGCTGATAGAAGACCATCCAGGGATTGAACGTCGCGCCGATCAGCGCGGCCGCGAGATAGCCGAACGGCGCGCCGGCGGACACCGGCTGCTCGGCGTGCGAGAACAGCCCGCGCCACTGCGGATGGGCTTTCCACGCGACGACGAAGAACGTCAGCTCGAACGCGCCGATCACGATTGCCGCCTTGTCGACGCGCTTGTGCGAGCCCGTCATCACGATCGCGATCAGCAGCGCGACGGCGAGCGGCAGGCTGACCGCGCGCGGCACGCCGAACATCTCGCCGATGCCGGCGACGCCCGTGAACTCGGTCACGAGCGAGCCGAGCACCGCGACGACGAGGCCCGCCGCGGACAGCCACGCCCATCCCACGCCGAAATGCTCGCGGATCAGCTCGCCGTGGCCACGCCCGGTGAAGATGCCGAGCCGCACGGTCAACTCCTGGATCATGTACAGCAGCGGCACGAGGCCGAGCAGCAGCATCAGCGGGCCGACGCCCCACTGCACGCCCGCTTGCGCGGCGGTGACGACGTTCCCGGCGTCGCAATCCGCGAGCATGACGAGGAGTCCCGGCCCCCATAGCGCCGCCCATCGCCGGCCAGCGGGCAGATTCGATTTCGACGGAAGGGAAGAGCCCGGCATGGATACTGAAAGGTTACATCGGTAGTATGCGGCGGCCGATTGTAGCGCGCCGGACGCGGCCGACGCGAGCGGCGCATCGGCGCATCGGCGCATCGGCGCGCATAGTACGCAGTTCCCCGCGACGGCGAACACGGCATCCCCTTCACTTCGATAATCGATATGGAAACCTACATTCTGCTTGGCGTCGGCCTCGGCGCAGGCCTGCTGATTGCGATCTGGGGCATCAGCCAGCTCAAGTAAGCGAAGGCGTGTCGAATGTGCGTGGGCGGCCGCGCGTGAAAGCGCCGCGCCGTCGTGCGCGCATGGCGCGGACATCGGCGAGGCTGACCAGGAACACAGGCGCCCAACGGGCGTGAGTCGGAACGAGACTCAGACGTCGCAACACGACGCCGCATGCCGCCGCACACGCAGCCATTGGAAAGCACACGTTCGCCGGACGCGCCCCCTCGCGACGCCCGCATCCCCGCCTCCGCCTCACCGTCGGTCCACGGCGAGCCCAGGTAATCGCCCGCGAGCAGCATGCGTCGGCGCGCGTCCGCGCTCGCGCGGTACGCGGCGATCGCGCGCGGCCGACGCGCGACAGCGGCTCCGCCGCTTCCCAGCGCCGAACGCGCACCGCCGTCACCGCGTCGGCGAGGCCCGGCGACAGCGCGTTCGCGTCGTCGAGCACGACACACGCGATCTCGTCGTCCGACGTGTCGCGCGGCGCGCTCGCACTGTCGTGCCCGAGCATTGCCGACACGACGTCGCCGTGCCCGCCGCCGATTCGGCGCCCGCGCTCGAACGTCAGCGCCGCGATGCGGCGCGCGCCCGGCGACAGCAGCGCGCCGTAGACGCATCGCAGCCGCGACGGCCCGCGCCAACGCGACGACAGGCCGAACGCGACGTGCACGGCGCGCGCATAGCCGGTCGGCGAGCAGTACGCGCTCGGCATCGGTATTGCGCGCGCCAGATGCGGCGCGCGACGGTCGCGGGCGTCGCGACGATCGCGGCGTCGAAGCGCAACGCGTGATCGCCGACGCGCGCCGTGACGCCGCGCGCGCGTCCGCCGACAGCGCGTCGACCGGCATCCCGTAGCGCACGTCGAGCCGGGCGGCGAGCGCGCCGGGCAAAGCAGCGTGGAGCGCGCCGACCGGACACCGAGCGTCAGCCGAGAAACAGTCGATAAGCGGGATTGCCGGTTTCCTCGCGAAACGGATAGCCGAGCGCCGCGAGAAAGCGGTCGAACTCCGCGTGGTCCGCCTGCGGCACCTGCAGGCCGACGAGGAT
>NZ_LOWC01000107.1:0-827 GCF_001522845.1 Burkholderia sp. BDU5
CCTGCAAATCCAACAACACCGTTTCGGCCTCACCGCCTTTCCGTATAAGCCGTCCAGGATTGTTCAGGTTCGACTACTGAAGGAGCCTGGAAGAGCGCCGCAGACGAAGAGCTACATGTGGGTCCAGATGAACGGAGTAAGCACCTCGCGAAGGCCGTTCGCAATACGGCGCGCACGTGAGGCATGATTGGTTATCGGGCGTTCGGGTTCGCCCGCTGGCAATCAGCCCGTGGAGGCAGGCGGGCAAGGCTTGCCTGGCAGCTTACTTGCCACGTTCCACGGTAGTAATTCGTCGATGCGGTTAATGGGGTGGTCAGCGATATGGGTCAGCACGTATTCGAGGTAAGCGCGCGGGTTGATCCCGTTCAGCTTGCACGTGCCGATCAGGCTGTACATCGCTGCAGCCCTCTGGCCCCCGCTATCGGAGCCGGCGAACAAGAAGTTCTTCCGACCCAGACTCACACATCGCAGCGCGTTTTCGGCCAGGGCATTGCTGATCTCGGCACGGCCCTCTTCGCAGTACAGCGCGAGGGCATCCCACTGGTTAAGCGAGTAACGGATCGCTTTGGCCAAATCGGATTTCTTCGACAGCGTCGCGAGTTTGTCCGTCATCCACGTCTTGATGGTTGCCAGCAGCGGCACACTTTTCTCCTGCCGCACGCGCAGCCGTTCAGCGGCGGGTTTGCCGCGGATGTGGGCCTCGATGCCGTAGAGTTCGCCGATCAGCTCGAGCACCTCCCGGGTCGCCTCGGTATCGGCGTCAACGGCACCGTCGACCTTGATCACCACTGCGCCGATCCGGATCTCGATCGTCCCCGCTCGCGCAG
>NZ_LOWC01000108.1:0-2830 GCF_001522845.1 Burkholderia sp. BDU5
GCTGCCCGAAGCAAGGTTCCATAATACGACATCGAGCACTGCAGCTCGACGTTCGAAAGGGTGAGAGGATTCGGGAGTTCGTTCATCGTGCTTCCCAGAGATGCTTTTGCCCGCGCAGGTGCGCCGCGGTGTCGACGCGCGGTCGCGCAGGCGTGTTCCAGTTACCGCCGCCGCGCGCGCCGACGAGTCGCCAGCCGGCGCCGCGCAGGCTCGCGCCGCCCTCGCCGGGCAGCGTGTAGGTGATCAGGCGCAGATAGCCGAGCGCGCGGGCCGCGCGCCACGCCGCGCCGTACAGCGCTGAGCAGGCGTTCCTCGTGCCGTCAGTGCAGCATCGCGTCACCTCGAGCGTCAGGCCGTCGTCGTTTCCACGGGCTACCGGTCGGCCGACGATGGCGACACCGCAGACCTGCGGGTCCTGCGCCACGATGGAATCGAGTGAAAGCGGATCGACGACGGCAATGCTGAACTTGTGCCCGGCGACGGGCCGATGATGTCGATGGTGAGTGGCGACGAAAGCGTTCGCCTCGTCGAGCGAGATCGGGGCGATGACCAGGCTCATTAAATCAACCTCCCCTGCGATCGCTCTTGCTCGAGAGCTGCAGCGCATGCGGGATTCAGCCAGACGACTTCCGTACGCGCGCGGCCCCCATCGGCCTGGTGCCGCCGCTCGAAGCGCTCCCAATCCGCATAGAGCTCGTCGTCGTACAAAGCGCTCGGATAGCCCGACAGCACGACCATGCCGCGCGCGGCGCGGAGTACTGCCGCGAGCGCGCGATGGTCGTCGTCGGTCATTTCGTGACGGTAGCCATGCGTGCTCGAGCTGCGGCCGACAAGCGACGAGCGCGTACTGTGCGCGTACGGTGGGTCCACATAGAACAGCGTCGATTCGCCATCGAGCCGCGCGATTACCTCAAGTGCGTTGCGGTTCTCGACGACTACGCCCTGCAAGCGTCGCGCGAAAGCCGGGATCGCCTCGGACCATGTCGCCCACTCATATGCCGGCAGCACGCGACCGTCGGTCAGCTTGGAGCGGAATCCCGTTCGGCAGCTGCGCGTCGCGCTATCGCTGCCGTGGCCCATGAACGACCGCACGATCAGCTTATGCGCGGCGTCCATCTCATCGGTGGCCGGCTCGTAGGACCAGTCGAACTCCTCGCGCGCGAACGGCGTCAGCGCGCAACGGCGCTGCAGCTCGAGCGCGCGGTCGACATCGCGAAGGATTCGGAAAACGTTGACGACGCTGCCGTCGAGGTCGTTGTAGCACTCAGCGCCGACCCGATCCTTCAACAGCAGGACCGATCCCGCGCCGCCGAAAGGCTCGACGTAGCAGGAGTGCGCTGGGAAGAAGGACATGATCCACGGCGCGAGCCGGAACTTGCCGCCGTGGTAGCGCAGAACGGGACGTGTGACGCCGGTCATGCGAATTCTCCCTCGGCGAACAGGCGAGGCTGGACGGCGCCGTTGGCGTAGACCACGTCGAGCACAACGTCACCCGTCGGCTCGTCGCCATCCCAGCCTTGCGGCCAGGTCTGCGCGGCGATCAACTCGCGGATCCGCGCCTCTTCCTCGGCGTCAATCAGGTCGATCAGCGGTCGCCCAGCAACGCGCGCGACACGGTTGCATTCGGTCTGGATCGTCAGGATCCGGTCGAGCGCCATCAGCCGCGCGTCGAACGTGAGCGGCCCGAGGCGCTGCGGATTCTTCGCGACGCCGCCGCCCTTCAGCTTCTCGAGCCCCGGCTTGCGCAGACGGTACTGCGGCTCGCGCAGCTCACGCCAAAGCGGCTTGATGCCGCGCAGCGGCGCGAGATAGGCCCATTGCGGCGTCGCGAGAACCGTCTCGAGCGCCTTCTCCTCCTGGGCCAGCGCGCACCCAATGCATCCGGTGCGCGCGTTGATCTCTTCGGCCTCGTCGCCGCCGTATGCATCCGCGATCGCCGTCGTCGACCAATCGCCGAACTCGGCCTGCGGCGCCCAGTGGCGCAGCCATTCCCACACGTGGCACACGCGCCAATGCAGCAGCGGCGCCAGCGTCGCGATCCGGCCGTGCAGCCCGCGCGCGTTCGGAAGCACCTGCTGGTACCAGCCCTGCCCGCACTCGGCGCCATCCTTGCCGCAGCTCATCTCGATCCGGCGGTCGCGAATCGCGCTTTCGCCCTGGCGCACGCCGGTGATCATCAGGATCGTGCCGTCGACGCCGTCGAGCCGTTGGCGAATCGCCTCCTCCATCGGATCGATCTTGATCTGGCGCGTGCACCAGCGCAGCGTGTTGTTGTTCGGCGGCGGCACGCCGCGGCCGAGGATGTAGACCATGAACCGCTTGTCGAGCGGCGCACGCACCACCTCGACGCAGATGCCGCGCTCGCGCAGCTCGTCCATGATGTGTAGCGCCGAGATCGCGAGCGGCGGCAGTTCCTGCCTGGTGTCCGCATAGAAGACGGTCAACGTCTTCGGCGCGGCAATCTTGCCGCTGTCGATCAGCCAGCAGATCATCGTGAGCGTCGCCGTGCTGTCCTTGCCACCGGACCATGCGATGCCCCAGTGCTTGTGCTCCGGCCCGTAGGCCTGCATCGACTGGATCGTCAGCTCGATCGATTCAGTCATCTGCAGGCGATGCGCTCCGGCCGCCAGAAAGTCGAGTTGGTGGGCGTTCATGCCGCCTCCCGCGCGAGATCCGCCGGCGCGCCGCCGCCGCGCTCCCAGTCATAGAAGCCGAACGGGCGCACATAGTCGTTCGCCGCCGCCCAGCCGCGCCCCCACTGCCGTGCGAAGCGCGCGAGCGCGCCGCGCAGCGGGTTCTCATGGAACGGGACGCCGGCGCGCGCGGCGCG